>JAIOAS010000253.1:0-2990 GCA_019873725.1 Chloroflexota bacterium
TTTAACCGAATCATAACTTAGCGCCCCACGCATCCACGACATCGACGGAAAGTCCCGCCGCAACCAACCACGCGCGCCCCTCGTCCACCAGCCAAAGCAGCGCATCGTAGTCGCCTTCCGCCGCATCGTGGAGCGCCTGGCACACTGCCGATACGGCCAATGTCGACCAGGGCGAAAGGGATTGTGTCTGAGAGGGGCTTGCCAACACGTCAAACAGAATTTCACGGTTATCGCCAACGGAAAATGATGCACTGATAGACACGCTCTTGCCTCGCTCATGACTTCTCCGGTATGATGTCGGTGGTACAATATCCATCATACAATACATACGGCGAAATTCCGTAACATAAGCATAACAATCGTGCAACAAGAGCGTGAAAGGTAGCATCGTTCCAGGCGCGCTTTTCAATTTAACGCGCTATGATATAGTTCGACCATGACACCAGCGCGGAATATTCCGGGGAATCATACGAGCATGACCAACTCACTTGAAACAGACCAGAAATATCTCGAAATCATTCTCAACCGAATAAATATCTGCAATTCAACGCAACACGCCAGTTTTGCAAGCGGCAATCACCGAGACTCTTGAGAGTTTACTGAGGCCTGCTACTGATGATTAGTCAAAGAGCAGATCTGACGTTCAAGTATAATCTCAAGCATGGCCGTCACAGTTGGCTCAGATTGACACCGGCCTATTCGATAAAGATTGTTCAACAAATACTGGAGCACAACCCAACAGTTACGCATGTCCTCGATCCGTTTTCCGGCACAGGCACAACCGGGCTGGTATGTGCGGAAAACAATGTGAACTGCGACCTGACTGATATCAATCCTTTTCTGATTTGGTTTGCTAAGGCTAAAACGACCAATTACAAAACTGAAGACTTGTGTCTTGCACAAGAAAATGTCTCCACCATTCAAAAGCATGTCCTCGATACCTCCGAAACAGGTACACTTTGGTTCCCGCCGATTCACGACATCACACGCTGGTGGCCGGAGAAAAGACTCATTACACTCGCTAAAACTTACCAAGCGATCAATCAGCTCTTTCCCCACCCATCGCCGGCCAAAGATTTGCTGTTGATCGCCTTTTGCAATCTAATCATCCAGTGGTCCAATGCAGCCTTCAACCACCAATCGATGTCATTCAAAGACACCACCGCCAAGCAATTGTCGCTGTTCGACGAAGAGATAGAGATCATACATCAGTTTTCCTGTATAGCTGAAAGAATCATTGCGTCGGCTCGCAGACCGCTTGATGGCGTAGTACGTGCGTTTCTGGAAGACGCACGCCAGCTTCACACTATAAAAAACCATAGGCAGTACGACTGTGTGATTACTTCTCCGCCTTATCCCAACCGAATGAGCTACATTCGCGAACTCCGTCCTTACATGTACTGGTTAGGGTATTTAACAGACGGACGCGAAGCTGGAGAACTTGATTGGCAGGCTATCGGCGGTACGTGGGGAATTGCAACCAGCAGACTGCAATCCTGGGAGTCGAATGGGACATCAATCTCCTATCCAGGATTTGAAAGAATGATTGCCGATATCGCCGCTCAAAGCCCAATCCTTGCAAATTACGTGCACAGATACTTCATCGACATTGCTAAACATCTTCAGAATCTCTATTCGACCCTTTTACCAGGTGCGCGGATATTCTACATTGTCGGCAATTCAAGATTCTACGACACGATAGTTCCAGTAGAAAAAATCTACGCCGCACTCATCGAAAACTGCGGTTTTAGTGACACTAACATCGAAGTTATCAGGAAACGCAATTCAAAAAAAGAACTTTTTGAGTACATTGTGTCCGCCACCAAGCCCAATTAATCCAGGCTACATGCACACTACTCTTCAGGAGCTAATTATTCCATGTACAAAAATAACGCCTTCGACATCCACCCCAAAATCGTCCGTGCCGGACGCGAAACGACCATCACGATCCGCCCCTTGTTCGATCACGTCCGTGCCATCGCCGCTGACCCGGCGGCGGTGCTTTACCCGACAGGGGGTAGTAAGGCGCAGACTACACACACGCTGCCCATAACGCTGAAGCCGGTTGTCGTCGATGATGCCATTCAAGTGCGCTGTCACTTCGAACGCGAGCAGGAGTACACCTTACTCCTCGGCAATGGGGAGAAACCTCTAGTCGAAATCCGGCTCTACGCGCTGGATGACGACCTCTTCACCCGCCGCCCCTATAAAGGCGACCTGCACATCCACAGTTACCGTTCGGACGGCAAAGAATCGCCGGCCTACGTCGCCGGGGCCGGACGGCGCATCGGTATGGACTTTATGGCAATCACCGATCACCGGCAGTACGCGCCGTCACTGGAAGCCATCCGTGCCTTCGATGGCGTCCCCATCGACCTGCGCCTCTATCCCGGTGAGGAGGTCCACCCGCCGGACAATCCCGCACACATCATCAACTTTGGCGGAAGCTTCAGCGTCAACGAACGATTCAAAGACGAGGCGTACCGGCGCGAAGTTCAGGCCATCGCCGACACCCTCGTCGATCTTCCGTCGGATATGGCTTCCTACACTTACGCCTCGTGCGTGTGGAGTTTCGACAAAATCCGTGCTGGCGGTGGTTTGGCCGTGTTCTGCCATCCCTACTGGTTCACACACTACCGCTATGATGTACCGGAGGCGCTGACAACGCTCCTGCTCGACCGGCAACCCTACGATGCGCTGGAGCTCATCGGCGGCTATCACCCCTTTGAGTTCGAGTCGAACATGCTCCAGGTGGCACGCTACCACGAAGAACGCGCGCGCGGCAAAGTGATTCCCATCGTCGGTGTAAGTGACGCGCACGGTTGTGAAACCGGCGAATTGTTCGGCTGGTACTACACCATCGTCTTCGCGCCGTCGGCAGACCTGCCCGATCTCATCGAGAACGTGAAGGCGCTGTATTCCGTCGCCGTGGAGGCGCTGCCAGGCCAGACACCGCGCGCGCATGGGCCATTTCGTCTCGTCAAGTACGC
>JAIOAS010000253.1:3866-7030 GCA_019873725.1 Chloroflexota bacterium
CCACGCCAGTTAGAGAGTGTGGACAAAGGCGATTACGTCCGCGAGAAGTGGCTGCTGCGCACCTCGGCGCACACGCTGATGCCGGTCTACATCCTCGTGCCCAAGCAGGGGGCAGCGCCCCACCCTGTCGTCGTGGCCTTCCACGGGCACGGCTACGGGGTGAAGGACATCGTCGGCCTGTGGGAAGACGGCGCCGAGCGCGACACGCCGGACGGCTACCACAAGGACTTCGGCGTGGCACTGTGCCGGCGCGGATTCGTCGTCGCTGCGCCGGAGATTTCGTGCTTCGGCGAGCGGCAGACAGACTTCTCGTATCTCAATACCGTCATCGGCCAGGAAGCGCCATCCACGTGCGACCACACTGCCAAACTCGCGTTTCACCTGGGCGGCTCGGCGGTAGGCCTGCGCGCCCACGATGCCCGCAAGCTCATCGACTATCTCGAGACGCGCTCCGACGTGGATGCGGACCGCCTGGGCGCGATGGGCATCTCCGGCGGCGGGATGCACACCTTCTTCTCCACCTGCACCGATCCGCGCATCAAGGCATGCGTCATCAGCGGGTACTACAGCACCTTCAAGGACAGCATCCTGGCAATGCACCACTGCACGTGCAACTTTGTCCCCGGCCTGTGGCAGTTCGGTGAGATGTACGATCTGGTCGGCCTCATCGCGCCCCGTCCGCTGCTCGTCGAGGCCGGCACGCGCGACCCGATCTTCCCCATCGCTGCCGTCCAGCAGAGCGTCGCCAGAGCGCGGGATGTCTACGACGTTTTCGGCGCGGCGGATCAGGTCGAAACCGACTACTTTGAAGGCCGCCACCAAATCAGTGGCCGCCGCGCGTATGACTTTTTGTGGGAAAAGCTGTAAGCTCTTTTACCACGAATCTTCACGAATCTACACTAATTTTGATTTCGATTCGTGGAAATTCGTGTGGATTCGTGGTTAGATTTTCTTGAGGAGGCAAGGCATGACTTCCAAGGCGATAGCAAATCTGTACCCTGAATGTTTTGCGGAAAAAGAGAGAACCTTCGTCACTTACGGGGCGTTGGCAGCCTCGACCTTCCGCTTTCCGAGCGGGGTGTGCGGGCTACGACTCACCAGCGATGTGGGCGAACTGGTGCTGCTGCCGTTCCAGGGTCAGCAGGTCTGGTCGGCGACGTTCAACGGGCGCAATTTGACGATGAAATCCATGTTCACACAGCCCTACCCCAACCGCCCGTTCCTGGAGACATTTGGCGGCTTTTTGCAGCACTGCGGGATCACCGGCGTCGGCGGGCCGTCGGCGCAGGACACGCATCCGCTGCACGGCGAGCTGCCCAACGCGCCCTACGAGACCGCTTACATCGTCACCGGCGAGGATGAAAAAGGAACGTACATCGGCATGGGCGGGCAGTATCGGCACACGGTCGCCTTCGCGCACAACTACCTCGCCGAGCCGCTGGTCAAGCTCTACGCCGGCTCAACGCTGTTCAATGTGACGATGACGATCACCAATCTCAAGAACTCCGGCCAGGAACTGCTCTACCTGGCGCACGTCAACTTCAAGCCGGTGGACAACGGGCGGCTGGTCTACAGCGCGATCCCCACCCCGGAACACGTGCGCGTGCGGGCGAGTATCCCCAGCCACATCAAGCCGGGGCCGGGCTACGCGGAATTCCTGGCCGAACTGCGCGACAATCCTGCGAAGCACCACGTTCTCACGCCGGACCTGGCCTTCGACCCGGAGGGTGTCTTCTTCATTGATTATCTCGCCGATGCGGACGGCTGGGCGCACTCCCTGCAAATCCACCCCGACGGCAACGCCGACGTCATCCGCCACCGCCCCTCCCAACTGCCGAAAGCCACGCGCTGGATCTCGCGCACGCCCGACCAGGACGCCATCGCGCTGGTCGAGGCCGGGACATGCGAGCCGGAGGGCTACCTCGCGGAGAAGGCAAAGGGGTACGTCAAGGTGCTGCCGCCCGGCGAGACGTTCGTGGCGGAATTCGAGATTGGGGCACTGACGGCGGAGGAGGCAAGACACGCAGAGAAGCACGTGAAGGCGCTGATTGAATCTTGATCTACTACCCGCTAAACAGGAACGGCTGCCGCGACGACAACGCATGGCAGCCGTTTCGTATTCTAACTACTTGCGCTAGATGGGTCCAATACAGGACAATCAGGCGTAAACCTCGATCGGGATCAACCGCTGCGATTGCGGTTTGGCATGGCGTTCGTGAATAGCCTTGAAACGACGTTCGATGCTCAAGAGAACCTCGCCTTCGTAGTAGCGCTCGCCACAGTGCAGACAGACCTCACAGGGAACGTTCTGCACAACCAGATATTCGCCGCCTCGCCGGTAGATATACTCAACGAGGCGTTTTTCAAAGTCGACGCTTCCACAGATATGACAACGCATTTCGTTCATCGCGAACTCCTTCGTGTCCAAGGATCCACAAATTTAGGTAGTTTTGGAATATAAACCGTGATGATGACAACGTCTTCCCGTCTCCAACCGCATACAACGTGGATCGGACGATCATCCACAAATCCCAAAACTAGACAACTCTCGCCCCGACCGGTATCCGCGTATTGCTCCAACATCTCATCGTTCAGAATTGCATCGCAGATTTCGGCAATGTCTATGTCTTCATCGGATGCTTCCTGATCTGCGTGAGAACTGATAACGAAATGGCCCTGGCGTACTTTAGCTTTGATGATCTCGATATCCATTTCGACGGTCCTCCGTTGCAGATTGATGAATTGAACCATACTTATTGTATCACCAAGTATGTTTTATGGAACTCGAAGTCTACAAAGCGACTTCCGAAGGCCACACGCTGGATTTCGCGCATGCCCGATCAGGACACCATCGCCCTGGTGAAAGCCGGGACGTGTGAGCCAGATAGCTACCTCGCGAAGGTTCAGAAACCTTCGCGAGGCTCACCATGTCACTTCAAGGCTTTTTTGTTGCGCCGTGGACATTAGGCGGTACAATGAACACGGTTATCTCGATCACATTTTCAAGGTTCAGGAGCACTATGACAACCAAAATTCGCACCGTGCACGTCGAAGAATTCGAAGACTTTATGCGCTACCTGGAGCGCGCGTTCGGCCATTCGGTGGATTTCTTCCGGCGCTTTGGCCCCCACATCTACAAGCCCACGCCGGAGGTGTGCGCGTGG
>JAIOAS010000254.1 GCA_019873725.1 Chloroflexota bacterium
GAGCAAGGGCTGGCCGGCTGGCTGCTCAAGCCCCTGGATGTAGAGCGACTGTCTCGGTTGCTGGCGCAGGTGCTGAGAACAAACGCTTGACCAAGAACGCGCTGAAGAGGTGCAAGCCCTTCCATGAGCCAAACAGCAAGAATTTGATGAGTTGAACTAAGCGTATTTGGAGGCAAAGGTGGGTGAAAGAAAAGGGTATCGAGTCGAGCCGTTTGGATTCAACTACTGGCCCGCGGAAGGCGACGGCCCGTTCCCCGTCATTGTCTCGATTCACGGCGGGGCGTCTATATGAACTTTTACTATTGACAAATATACGCCATTGGCGTATATTTGTCGTAATAGAACATATCATCCAAGTGCACTATGGAGATCATCGAAACTTCGATTTTTACACGACAAATCCAGCTTTTGTTGACCGACGAGGCTTATCGAGAGCTACAAAAGGCGTTGGTAGCACGACCGGATTTAGGCGCTATCATCGTCGGGAGTGGTGGGATTCGTAAGGTCCGTTGGGCGGCGCGAGGACGTGGTAAGCGCGGCGGCGCACGGGTGATTTATTATTGGGCGGTAAAGGCAGATCAGTTGCTGATGTTGTTGGCGTATGCCAAAAACGAGCGAGATGATCTATCGCCTGAGCAGTTGAAAACGTTGAGAACACTTGTTGAGGAAGAATACCAATGAGAGAAGAGTTATTTGCTGAACTGGTAGCCAGTGTGCGTGAAGGCGGCGCGATTTTACGCGGCGAGGTGGCGCCCGCGCGCCGAACCATCGTAGAGAAACTTGACGTCAAGAAGCTCCGCGAGCGTCACGACTTGTCGCAAACACAATTCGCGGCACTGCTTGGCATCAGCGTCAAGACCTTGCGCAATTGGGAACAGGGCCGGCGCACACCCGACGGGCCGGCCCAGGTTTTGTTACAGGTCGTCGCCAAACACCCTGAAGCTGTGTGGGATGTGGTCCGCCCTGTGTTGCCTTCTGAGGCAGGTGCGTAAACAGTCACGTCATGCTCGACCTTTTCCCAGAGGCCCGGCACAGCGATCCCGCCTTCGGCGCGCCGGAAAATGTGACGAAGGTGCTGGATTTTCTGGATGAAAAACTAAGTTTTCACCACGGAGGCACAGGGGGCACGGAGGATTTTTATGCGGTTTTCTCTGTGTTCGCGGCAACTTGCCGCTGTGTCTCTGTGGTGAGTTTGCAGCGTGCGTTTGGTATAAATTATTCACATAGGGCGGGTCAAAACTTGAAAGGCGAGGAAAGATGACCGAGAACAATGCACCTGAGGGAAAGTCTGCCAGACAAATGGGCTTGTGGATCGCAATCGGCGTGGCCCTGGGCGCAGGCATAGGCACAGCCATCGATAACGTCGGCGTCGGCGTGGCTATCGGACTCTGCCTTGGCGTTGCGATTGGGGCGCTGCAAAGCCGGCGCAAGGGATGAAGGCTGAAAACGGGGAGGAAATGCCGGTGGTGTTCTATAAGCGCAATCCAGAAGGATATCAACAGGCTCTGCCCGGCATCCGGCGGAAAACCCTGGTCTACGGCGACAAGACACTGACCGCGGAATTCCACCTGGCAAAGGGCAGCCAACTGCCGCTCCACGCGCATCCGCAAGAGCAAACGGGATACTTGATCTCCGGCCGGATGCGGTTTTTCATCGGCGATGAAGTGTTCGATGCGGAACCGGGCGACAGTTGGTGCGTGCCCGGCAACGTCGAACACCGCGCCGAAATCCTTGAGGATACGGTGGTGGTGGAGGTGTTCTCGCCGGTACGCGAAGATTATCTGTCGTAGAAACGTGAGGAGAAGAGGACCGGCGAATCCCAAAATGGATGGCGCGCTTATCAGACCCTCGGAGAGTTCCTTTTCATGCTAACGTCAGAGGCTTCTGGGCACCGGTGAGGGTGGCAAGTTCCCTGACGAAGTGGTTGAACCCGGCGACGTAGCTGTCGAGATAATCCTGTGCCAGCCTGTCGGCGAGTGCGGCGGCATCCGCGGCGTAGAGCAGCGGGACGAAGGGCCGAAAATCGCGCAGACTGATGTGCATCACGCCCAGGTCGTCGGTCAGGACGCCCCACACCAGTTCTTTGGTCACGCCGTCATCTTTGGCGCTCGTAAAGCGGCGCGGGCTGGTGTGCGGCGCGACGCGCCCCAGGTTGGAGAAAACCTCGTTGCCCTTGATGACCTCGTTCAAGACGCCGATGTGCTGTGGAATCTGGTCGAGGATGTGCTGGACGGACGGCGGCAAGTGACCAAGCAGGCGCAACGTGGCGGTGTTGAAGCTCTCACCGCGCATCGTGATGGCCTTCAGCGTGTCCAGGAATTCGCCGAAGGCTTTCAGGTGCGCCAGGAGCCTGCGCCGCGTCTCGTCGAACGTGTTCCAATGCGCCGCGTTCTTCTTCAGCCGGTAGCGCGCGTAGTGTTCCTGTACCTCGGCGAACAGCGGGATGATCGTCGGCAGTGGGTTGCGGAAGGTGGTGGGGAACAGCCGTGCTTTCGGCGTGACGTTGCTGGCATCCATCGGGATGAGCAGCGCGGGGTTGGTCTCGCGGTCGTGCGCCAGCGCCTGGGTGATGCTTTCCTGGAGGGTCTGGTAGCGTTTGGCGTCGAGCCGGGCCTGTAGCGCCTTTATTTCTCGTTGGACGGGCGTGGAGACGGTATAGCTCGCGGCGTGAAATCCCCGGTAGAGCAGCAGCAAATCGTTGACGGTCAGCCGGACGCCGCGCTGTTCGAGCCATTGCCGCAGGTGCGCCAGTGCTTTGGTGTCGATGGCGGCGGATTCGGCGGCGGCTTCATACGTGGGTGCGCTTTTGCCGGCCTGGACGACCACCTCCGGCGTGCCGGGCAACGTCAGTGGTGTGACTGTGCCACATGGCGGGGTGGGCGCCATACGCAGCAGCCTGCGATAGGCGTCGATGGCGCTGCCGGTCATAATCTCGGCAACTGCCATACCCCACATCCCGTCGAAGAAGATGTGCGATTGGTCGAAGACCGTGCTCTCCGGCGTGCGGAATAGCGTGAGCGCGTGGTCGCCGATGCCCCGCCGGCCCCTGCGGATGCGCGCCAGCGGTTGTGCGGCGGGCTGCAAGTCCCAGTTGATGAGAATCGGCGCCCGGCGCAGACGGCCCAGCGCGCTTTGCGTGGCCGGAGGCAATCCTGCGCGCAGATTGGCTTGCACGGCGCGGGGCGCTTCCGCCAGCAACAGGTCCAGGTCGCCAGGTGTCTCGGCGCGCGGCGCGTGCAACACCGCATCGACCCACGCCAGAATCATCTCCGGCGCCGGAGGGCGCAGCATCCCCAGCAGGTGTTTGCTCCCGCCGTACCAGACGCGCCCGGCCCGATCGGTCTGCAGGGCAATGCCGGCCGCATCGCACAAAGCGCCGTCGCTATCGGCGTACAGGGGGATCGGATCGCCTTCGGGCGGATAACAGAGCGGACTGCCGGCGCTGTTGCGCTGGCACACCGGCAACAAATACGTCTGCTCTTGCCAGATCAAACCGACGAAGGCGCGCGCGAGCGGGTAGTACGTTTTGTGTTCCTTGTGCGGCTCCGGCGTCAGCGCAGCGAGCAGCGTCATCTGTTCCACGTAGGGCGGCAATTCGGTTTTGCAGCGTGCATCGAAGCGCGTATGGAGGCGAGCCTGCGCGGCGCGGTCGAGCGCGGCGATGCGCGGCGCGATAAACTGCTCGAAGGTTTCCAGTCTGTAGCGGAGATACGGGATGTCGGCGGTGGGGGCGTGGTAGGGACGCGCGGCGTTCCAATCGCGCGTGAGCGTGCTGAAGGGCGGCTTGTCATGCATCCCGGCGCTTTCGGCTTCTTCTTGCACCAGCCGCAGGCGCACGTGTTCGCGCCAGTCGGTTTTGAGCAGATCGTCGTAGTCGTAGAGCAGGTGAATGGCCGCGCTGACCCACGCGGCAGCCTCGACGACCGGGTCACGTGGCGAGGGGAGCTCGCGTTGGAATCCTACCGTCTCGTTGGTGTGCCGCGCCGTGTCCTCGCGCAGGCCGAATTCCAGGTAGAACTGCCACATCCCCTGGGGAAAGGCGCTCTCGGTATCTTTGCCGGCCAGTTGCAGGAGTTTTTGGTAGGCGTGGAGCAGGGCGGCTGGACCGCCAATCACGACGCCGAACAAACCCTGGGGGAGCAATTCCAGGCTGCGCAGGAGCGCCGTGATATCCTGGCGCACCCGCTCGGCGCTGATCTTGCGCCCTTTGAGCTGCATCAACCCGTTGAGGATGAAGGCCGGCAGGTTGCCGGCGGGCAGCAAGTGGGCAATTTCCTGCTGGAGCTCGCGGATCTCCGGCAGGGTAAGGCGCGTCAGCTTTTGCAGCGTATCCGGATCGATCTGTGTTAACGCCGCCAGCGTGGCATCTTTCGCGCGCGTCCACGTTTCCAGTTCTTCTTGCGTGATACGTTCTTTAGCCGTCATCTCTCCGACTCAGGGCAACCGCTCCCCTACCACGACGCAGCGGAAGCCGAGCGTGGCACTCTTGGCCGGCCGTTCGGTGCCCCTGACCGTGCTTTCCGGCTTGCCGAAGGTGCGGTATGTCGTGCGCACTTCGTATTCCACCGATTTTTCGATGGGCGCGCCTGCGCCGCCGCGCATCACCCGGTAGTCGCCGCTCGTTGGCCCGGTTGGGTCGGGCGGCGGGTTGGGGGTGCTGTAGTAATCCTTGCTGTACCAATCGTTGGTCCATTCCAGGGCGTTGCCAGCCAAGTCCAGGATATTGTAGGCGCTGGCGTTCTGCGGATAACTTCCGACCGCCACCACCTGGTTGCCGATGGGGATACGGGTACGGTCGTATTCGTCGCCCCAGGGGTAGCGGCGCTTGGTGTTGGTCGCCGGGTCCCAGGAGGCCGCTTTCTCCCATTCCGCCTCGGTGGGCAGGCGAGCGGGCCAACCGGTGGTGTCGGCAATCCACTCGCAGTAGCGCGCGGCTTGCTCCCAACTGATGAGCACCATCGGATGATTGCCTTTGTTGGGATTGTCGTACAGGTCGCGCGTGATCGGTTCGGTACACACCCCGGCAGCGACGCAGCGTTTGTATTGGTCGGTGGTCACTTCCGTTTCATCCATCCAAAACGGGCCGACAAAGACTTCCCGCTGCGGGCGCTCGTGCCGCGCGGCATCGACGTCGTTTTCCGGTGCGCCCATCAGGAACGCGCCGCCGGGCACGAAACGCATTGTCATTTCATCCACGTCGCGCACGCGGGCCGCACCGGGGGCGAGCGTTGGGGTAGGCGTGGGGGTCGCGGTGGGGGTGGCAGTCGCGGTGGGCGATGGGGTGGCGGTGGCGGTTGGCGCGCGCGTTGGGGTGGGGGAGGCGGTGGGACGCGGCGTCTCGGTGGGGGCAGGCAACGCGCTCGATGCAACAAGGGCGGTGGCGGTGGGAACAGGTGTGGCGGTAGCGGTTGAGGTGGCGGTGGCGGTGGGCATTCCTGTGGCGGTGGCGGTAGTCGTCGGGGTGGCGGTGGGCGCAAGCAACGCCATATTGAGCAGCGTGGTGCGTCCGGTCAGTTCGAGATAGGCCAGCACGCCTGCTGCGATGAGCAGCAGAAGTACGACAACCGGCCATCTGCGGCGCCGCCGTTTTGGAGGTGCGCCATCTGTGGAGGCCGGGGTGCCACCGGCAGAGGCAGTCCGCCCTGTGCCGGGAGCATTCGGGGGCGGCGGTATGGTATCCTCCGGCATCGGGATGGCGCGCACGGCTGCGGGGAGGCCGGGTTCTTGCCACGCTTTTCGCAGGGCATCGGCCAGGGCGCGCGCGGTTGGGAAACGGTCGGCGGGGTCTTTCGCCAGGGCTTTCAAGATTACCGCTTCGACGGCGGGAGGAAGGTCGGGGCGGTAGCGGCGCGGCGGTGTGGGCTCCTGGCTGATGTGCTTCAGCGCGAGGCTCAGCGGCGAGTCATCCTCGAAGGGCAAATGCCCGGTCGTCATCTCATAGAGGATACCGCCGAGCGAATAGATATCGGATTGGGGCACAGCGGCGCGGGAATTGAGCGCCTGTTCGGGGGCGATATATTCCGGCGTGCCGAAGGTTTCGCCTGTGGTGATCTGGCTGACACGATTGCGCAGCATGACGAGGCCAAAATCGCCCAGAATCGCCTCACCACGGTCGTTCAACAGGATGTTGGCGGGTTTGACATCGCGGTGGATGACGCCATGCTCGTGCGCGTAGTCCAGCGCAGCGCCCGTTTGTTCGATAATGGCGATGATTTCCTCCGGCGTAAACGCCTGTCCGTTCGCCAGCCGTCGATCCATTTCCGTGCGCAGGTCGTGACCGGGGATGTATTCCAGCACGAGATAGGGGCGATTCTCGTACACCCCGAAATCGTAGACCTGGACGATGTTCTGGTGGCGTAGCGCGGCAATGGCCTGCGCTTCACGCCGGAGACGCAGGGCCACGCTTTCTTTGTCTTGCAGGGCTTGCTCCAGAAATTTAAGGGCTACCGGCCGGCGCAGGACGTGATGGTAGCCTTTATACACTTCCGCCATCCCGCCTCGGCCGATTTTTTCTATGATTTCATAGGGACCGATGTGTGTCCCGATCAGGGTATCTGTTGCCATGCTTTGCCTTGGTTATGCTCTGGATTGAGAGTTAGTCGTGAGTATAATGGAGTTTGCAACGAAGTCAACGCTTTACGCAAAGGGATTTACATTGAAAATTATGGTTCGCCGTTTAATCGAATACTGTTGCGGCAAACGACTGCCGGTATAAATCTGCGTGGAACGGGTACGCTTTCGCAGTTTCGCGTGCGTCATCATCCCACTGGACAAAAGCTGTAAAACCGATATTATCGTGTTAGTTGAGGAGTAAAGAGTAAAGAGTAAAGAGTAAAGAGTAAGGAGTAAAGAGTAAGGAGTTGTGAGTGGCCTTTCATTTCTCTTTTCTCATTTCTCTTTTCTCATTTCTCATTTCTCATTTCTCATTTCTTGCCGAGGTGATTATGAAAATTGTCGTAACAGGTGGAGCAGGGTTTATCGGGTCGCACGTCGTGGATGCTTATGTCGCGGCAGGACACGAAG
>JAIOAS010000255.1 GCA_019873725.1 Chloroflexota bacterium
GCAGCAGATAGAGCGGGGTATATATCCATGGGATACTCTGCTGGCCGGACGCGACCAGACCAACATACTTATCTTCGAAAGGCATGGGCACACTCGCTTTTGTGATCATCTGCCATTCCTCCGTTTCTTCATTGAAACGAAAAAGCCCCTCGGAAGTGGTGGCCCAGCCGCTTCCATCGGCAGTGAAAGCAAGATCATAAACACGCGGATAGTTAGTCATAGCCTTGTCCGTAGCGAAGCGGTATCTTTTTAGTGTTCGTCCATTGTGGTAGAACAATCCACTCCTATCTCCAGTCCAAATGCCAATCCGAGTGAGCACGACGCTGTCTGCTCTTTGTACTGCCTGATCGTTGTGATAGATTGCCTGCCCTGCCTCACCAACGATATATTGCCAGGACCACTTATTGCCATTCGCATCTATTTTGCCTTTTTTATTTGACTCATATCTTTTCTGTACAAGGAAACGCCAGTCGATGGCATTTAGATATGACTCTAATGACTCGCCCACCAACTGAAACCGTTTTGGTTGCCAATCACCAACGTCAGGAGGCTCCTGTCCTTGAAACTGATA
This sequence comes from Chloroflexota bacterium, assembly GCA_019873725.1. Classification (GTDB taxonomy): domain Bacteria; phylum Chloroflexota; class Anaerolineae; order B4-G1; family SLSP01; genus DSWT01. The sequence goes on from JAIOAS010000255.1 coordinate 572, forward strand.
GACCACCGGACGGAAACGCGTATCACCGTATAACCATGCCCAAAGATTGCCTTCGCGGTCAACTCCAAAGTTGGTAATTTGTTGATCGGGATAGATCACTTTCCATCCAACGCCATCAGTGTAGCGCACTAAGCCATGCTCTCCTCCGGCCCATAACCGGCCCTGATCGTCCACTGCCAGTGTCAGCACCTGGTCCAGTGCTATGTCGGGCGAGGTGCCGGTGTTGGAAAATAGCCGGTACTCCTGGCTGTGTTGATTGAGCCGGATCACTCCCTTCGTTGTAGCGATCCACAACCACTGACCGTCAATGGCAAGGGCGTTGACAGACACTTGCTGGCTGGAAGAAGCCCAATAGTGCCGCCATCCCATATTGTCATCCCGGTGGATGATCGACGGCGGGAAAATAGGCGTAGGGCATGTAGCCAAAATGGTCGAGATAGGAGTCGGCGTAGGCCTGAGGGTGGGGGTGTTATGCTGAACGGGGGGGCTGGCCGTTGGCGATTTTAGCGGTGCGGGTGTTACAATAAGAACGCTTGCCGTAGGGAGCGCAGTCGCGGTTGGCATCGCCGCCGGGGCGGTCGAGGGGCCGCACCCGGCCAACGCCAACGCGATCAAGATGACCAGCCACAGGGTCCAACGGATTGTCTCGAATTTGCTTCCTTTCATCGTTTCATCTCCTCTTGTAGCACTTGGTATGCCAGCCGTGGCGTCAGGTCGGGCGCGACCAGGCTGAAGCCGGCCATTTCACTGTCGAGCGGCAAGCCATAACACAGGTTCCACACGGTGAACATCTCCACCCAGGGCCATTCCCGCCGCACGCGCCGCAAAGCGCCGACGAGGTACGCGGCCTGGTTTTCTTCGGTCACGTAGGGGTGCATGCCGGGCTGGATGGTGTAGCCCAATTCGGTGATCCACACCGGTCTGTCGTCGCCATAACTCAGCATGATGTCGCGCACGTCGAGGATGCGCGCCAGGTTCAGCCCGTCGTATAGCTCGCGGGGCACTTCTGGGGAGAGGCCGTAGCCGTAGTCGTGGACGCTGAGCACGTCGAAACATTCTTTCGCGCCAGCGGCGTACATGCCGCGCAGGAATTCCCGGTCGTCGATGGCCCGTGGGGACATTTCATTGGTCGGGGCCATCCCGGCGGCGACGACCAGCGCGTCGGGGTCGGCGGCGCGGATGCGCTCGTAAGCCACACACAGTACGTAGACGTAATCGTCCGGCCGGGCCACCCAGCCGTCGAAGGATTCCCAGTGTTGGTTCGCGTCGCCGCCGGAACGCGACCACTCGGCAGCCAGATTTGGCTCATTCCAGATGATGTATCCGAGTATGTAGCCCCGGTAGCGTTCGGCAACCGCCGCGACGAAATCGGCGTAGGCGCTCAGGTCGAAGGGGATGCCGTCGTGGCTGTATTCCTCCGGTAGGATCGCCCATGCCGGCGGCATATCGAGCCGCACCACCAGATCGAGGTGCTGCGCGTGGGCCATACGCACCATGTAGTCGGCGGGGTCCCAGTCGTAGCGGTCCGGTTCGGGGTGGAGATCACGCCAGGGGAACACCTGCACCACCGTGTCGAAGCCGCCCTCGGCAACGACCGGCGCGATGATTTCGTCGAGGAAGATCGTATGCGCTCCGTAGCGGAAGGACAACTCGCGGCGCGAGTGGGGCGGTGGAAGACCCGGCGTGGAGGACGCGTGCGTGAGCGGAGTGATCTGGGCCGGCTGCAGCAGCGGATCGATGGGAGGCGAAGAGGCCGGCGAGCCTGATCCTGGGCTACATCCAGAAACGCCCGCTCCCCATACCAGCACAAGCACCCACATCACGATGATGATTTGGCGAATCGTCCGCAACTCTCACCTTTTTCACCTTCCGGGAAGCCGGCCGGCTTCCCGGAAGGTTGATCGAAAGTAGGGAGTTACTCCCACCACACCCAATGCCACGAGGCCACCGGGTAAGGTCGTTCGTATAAGCCACTGGTGCCTCTGGGCAGCTTGTTGTTCACCGGATTGACGCCGTTCGTGCCAATGGCGTAGAGGTAAGCCGGTTTGCCCGCGTTCATGTCGAAGGCCGTCTTCACCCACGCCTCGCGGATGGTGAGCTGCGAACACCACCACAGGACGCAGTGTTCTTGCAGGTTGTAACCCAACGGCCCGCCGAAGGCGATGTCGGCCATGTTGCTGTGGAAGCCGAGCAGCATGTGCGCGCCCTGGAACGCATTGAACCAGTAGGTGAGCGGCGGATTGCCCGGACCGACGTAAGGCCCGGCCCGCAAGGTCTGGCACGAGGCGAAGCCGATCCAGCGCGTGTTCTGGTAGCGCGCGTTCGCGCCGTAGAAGCTGTTGCTGTCTTTGTTCGATGAGAAGTAGATGCGCGCCGGGCTGCCGTGACCGGCGAAGTACATAAACTCCGCGCTCTCCACCCCGCTTGAACAGTCGATGCCGCCAAGCGTGCAATCCCGCCAGTCCTTCTCCCAGGCCTGAGTCTGGCCGTATTTGATCGCGTGCCCCCAGCCGTAAGCCCGCAGTTGATTGTAGAAGCCGTTAGCGTCCGGCACGGTCATTGGGATGTCCGAACCGCCGGGGCCGAGCGGCGGGTAATCGCCGACCCACTCGATGCCGACGTCGTAGTTGGCGAGCGGCATGGCAGGACGCGGCAGGCTCAACGTCATCCCGCCGCCATCGAAGGCGCGCAGTACGACTGGCAGGTAGATGTTGACAACGACCGGCTGCAAGTTCACCGTTGTCCAGCCGTTCACTCCGTTCGCGTCGGTCGCGTCGAGGCGCAGCGTGAGGCTCACCGGCTCGCCGCTGCGGAGGCCGGGGATCATGATGTCCGTCAAGGTCAGCGCGCCGCCCGTCACACCTTCGCGCAACACCGTCCCATCGTCGCTGGAGAGGGTGTATGTGTACGGCGCGGTTCCCTCGGCGATGGTCGCCGTGACGGTCAGCGGGCGCACGAGCGGGTGGACGGCGCCTTCCAACGGCGTGGTGATGGTGACGATGGGGGTCAGCCCTTCCACTGCCGGAATGTAGAAGCCGCGCACTGCTGCGACCTCACTGCCAATCGTCGCCGAGATGTTGTGGAAGGCCCACATCGGCAGGACGAGTGATTGCGGCGCAGCCGGGTCGCCCAGGTAATAGACCAGTTCCCCGTCACCAAGCTGGATGTCGGTGGCCTGCGGTAGACTCTGCTGGACGCGCGCCAGGGCCTGTTGGGTGGCCTCGGCGCGGGAGACGGCCTCGAACACGCCGAATTGTTGCATCCGCCGCCCGAACGACGGTGCAGCGAGCGCGCCCAAACCGGGCACGGAGCTATCCAGCGAGGGTAGGCCGCTGGCGGGATCGGTGCTGAGGAAGATCAGCGAAAGGTGGCCGCCGGGTCCATCGAAGAGGAGAGGTATCCTCGGCGGTTCCGGCTGCGGACTGAGTTGTGGTGTGTTAGCTTGCGCCGTCGGCACCTCGAACGTGTTGATCTCAACGCCGACCGGAACCTTCACCACAACGCCGATGATCTCCTCCGGCGCAGGGGTCGGCGCGGCCAGTGCAGAGGGCGGCGTGAACATCGTCTGTTTGATCAGCGTGATGTTGTAGCCGAGCGTGGCCGGATCGTCGCAGTTCTGCGCGTAATCCGGCGTCTGACCGTTGAACAGGCCATTCAGCAGGAGGAACTGACACGCCAGCCGCGAAGGGTTGCCGGCGTTGGGATCCATCGGCGCGCCCTGCCCGAACGCGAGTGTGGGATTCGAGGCCAATAAGCCGCCGCTGGCCTGGAACAACTCCAGTTGTGTCCCGTGACCCGGATCCACAACGAGCAGCCGCCCCGTGCCGGTGTGGGTGCCGCCGGTCAGCACTTCGGTGGTGGTGATGCCTTCCAGCCGCCCGGCCAGGTTCTGTGCGTCCTCCGGCGTCACGCTGGGCGGCAGCAGGCTGAAGACGGGCAGATGCGTCGGATCGGGGCACGGCTCACCCGCGTAGTAAGCGACTTGCCAGGTGCGCGGCTCGTCGTAGAACTGGTTGCTCGGCCAGCCGTAAGGGACAAAGTCGCTCCCCTGGTATCCCTGGTGGTACACCGCCAGGCCGAAGGGTGCGCCACACAAGCCGCCTGTCAGTGTTATGGGGATGCGGTACTCGGCCACATCGGAACCCGACTGCCCCATCACGCCTGTGTACGTCGCCACGCCCGTCCAGCCGAGCAGCGCGTTGGTGGGGCTGTAGGGATGGGTGGGATTGCTGCTGCCGAACCAACTGCTCTGCGCGCCCAGCGTCCCCACCACAAAGTTGACCTTGAGCGCGTAATCGTCGGCCTCGGCCTGGGTTTCGCGCGCGCCGTCGGTATCCAGATATACGACGCCCGCCCGATCTTCATCGAACCACCCGTGGAAGGCGTCCATACACACGTAGAGGTTCGCGCCATCGTGCTGCACGTAGACCGTGCGCGTGTAACCGAAGTCGGAGAAGGTGACGGCGAGGGCGTTCGCGTACTCGGTTCGTGCGCCACACTGCCCATCCAGCGCAACCTTGTTCTCAGAAGCGGGGATGGTGATGTGGGTGGGTGTGGCGAGTGCCGCCGCATAGATGTCGCGGACGCCCTGCGCGTTCTTCAGCGTCCACAGAACGTGCGGCGTATTGCCGGCAGCGATAGCCGGACGATAGTGCGATGTGCCGCGCCAGAAATCGTTGACACGGCTTGGCGTGCTCCAGAGTATCCCATCGGTGGATTGGGTGTAGTGAATTTCCTGTGCGTCTGGGTTTTGTTCCCATACCACGTAGGCGAGGCCGGTGGTGTTGACGGCCACGGCCGGCCACGTTGCAATTACACCGAAGCTGCTCAAGCGCTGCGCCGCGTTCCACGTTGCGCCGTTATCGGGCGAAAGTGCGTGGTAGATACCGGTTTCATTGCCGGTGGTTTGTTCCCAGACGACGTTTACGTGCCCGTTGAGCGGGTTAACCGCCACGTCGGGCAGCGACTGCACGAGGGCAGCCACCGGGCTGTCGAAGCAATGGCGCGGCGTCCAGGTGACGCCATAGTTGGCAGAACGCGCGTAACACACCGCATATTTGACCTCCGGAATGACCTCCTGCCATACCAGATGTAGCACTCCCGTCGCATCCACCGCGAGTGCAGGGGTGCGCAACCAGCCGGTGGTCGTCACTGCCAGCGTAGGCGTGCCCGGCCACGTCGCGCCGCCATCGGCAGAGTGGGCCAGGTGCAGACCGTCGTACTCCACCCACACTGCGTAGACGTTGGCCCCACCGTCGGTCGCTACGTCCGGTTCCATGGCGCCGCTCTGCTCGTTGAGTAGATCCAGGGTGTGCGGGACGTGCCAGGTTTCCCCACCGTCGCCGGAGTTGCTGTAGAAGATACGCGGGAAGCCAGGGGCAGAGCTCCCCCAGACAACGTGAACATCCACCGGTCCAGAAGCCGCGACCGCCGGCCACCCGCCTTCGTTGATCATCAGCTGTGTGGTGATCGGGATGTTCTTGCTCCACGTTTGCCCGCCATCCGTAGAACGCGCGAAATAGACCGGCATCACTTCGATGTAATCTCGCCCGTCCGCCCACACTGCGTAGACGACGCCCGTGGAGGCCACTGCTGTCGCTGCATAGTCCTGCGGCGCATTGGGAGCGTCGTCCGTGACCCGCACACTGTTGCCCCAGGGCGTATCGGCCAACGCCGGGCGAGGTGGGGCTACTATCACAGTTAGCACGAGCGCCCCTATCAGCCCTAGCCCAAGGGCCAACGCCAACCTTCTCAGCTTATGTATCTTTGCTTGCATTTTGTACCTCCTTATCGAAAGCCGTGGACGCCAGCCCATCCTTGCGGCGATACCTGTGCTGGGGACTGGCCCAGTCATCCCTGCTGATAACAGGATAATGAAAGTTGCGTCTCTCTAGCTGGTCCAAGAGCGAGTTCATTGGGACAGAAAGGGGTGATGCTGGTGCTGTTTCGGTGACGGACATGGCTGTCAGTTATGTGTGACCATCACTTCCATGTTAGCACGGTTTGGCAAGACGACAATAATCTCGTTTAGGAGCCACGCGTGTTCAACAAGCTACCTTCAGGTTTTGTAGTCTTTGACTCCGTTGAAGCTTGCGTTATACTGAAGAAACCATTCACTCAACATTTCGTAGGTATACATGGACTTGGCGCACACCGTCAAAATAACTTTGACTACCTGACAATAAGACGAACGACTTTCAGACAATTGGGAGGACATCATGAAATTGGTCACCTATCTTATCGCTGCCGTTGTGGCTTTGTTCGGCCTGATGTTCGTTGTCGGCGCGCAGGGGCAGATCATGCGCCTGGTGGTCGGCGTGGTGTTGCTCGGCGCGGCCGGCGTCCTCATCTACCTGACCCGCGTGCAGCCCAAGAAAGAGGAGATCACCCACGTGCAGAAAATCGATCTCACCGGCGACGTACACCTGGAGCAGATGAAGTG
>JAIOAS010000256.1 GCA_019873725.1 Chloroflexota bacterium
CGGGGGTGCATTTCAGAATTGGGGCGACCGTTCCCTATATCGTGCCGCAGAGCACGCAGAGTTCACAGAGATTTAAAAATCCCTCTGCGTTCTCTGCGAACTCTGCGGTTAAATCAGACGTTTATCTGGCTTTTGCCCCTGAATTGAAATGCACCCAAATCCGCACCGGCAACCACAGCCTAATCATGGGGATCGTCTGAGGCCGGCGGATCGTCGTCGTCGCGCTCGCTCTTGGCGTGTTCCGCAAACTTCCGCAGACGCGCAGCCACCCGTGCATGGACCGAACCTTCAGGGAAGGCCCCCTCCGCGTCCCGCTCGCCGGCCGGCAGCCCGGTCAAAAGCTCCAGGCCCTCATCCACCGTCTCCACGGTGTAGACGTGGAACTGCTCCGCCCGTACTGCCTCGACCACATCCTCGCGCAACATCAGGTTTTTCGCGTTGGTGGCAGGAATGATCACGCCTTGCGTACCCGTCAGACCGCGCTGGCGGCATACCTCGAAGAAACCCTCGATCTTCTCATCGACCGCCCCAATGGGCAGCACACGTCCGTGTTGATCGACCGCGCCCGTCACCGCCAGGTCTTGCCGCAAGGGGACCTCGGCAATCGCCGAGATCAACACGTACAGTTCCGCAGACGAAGCGCTGTCACCGTCGATGTCGTCATACGTCTGCTCGAAATTGAGGCTGGCTTCCATCGAGAGCGAGTGATCGATTCCATACTGTCCGCCGAAATAGCCAACGAGTGTCAGCAATCCTTTGCCGTGCAACGGCCCGCTCAATTGCACCTCGCGGTGAATGTTGAGCACGTTCCCCCGGCCCACGTATGCGCGCGCCGTGATGCGGCTCGGCAATCCGTAAACATAGCCCCCCAGCGATGAAACCGTCAGCCCGTTCACCTGACCGACAGCCGTACCCGATGTGGTGATGATCAGGCTGCCTTCCGCAATCGCGCGATGGGCATACTCTTCTCCCAGACTCACCCGGCGTTTTTGCTGGCGCATGGCCTCCAATACATCGACGCGCTGCACTGCGGCATGTCCCGCCTTCCTGGCCCAATATGCGGCCTCACGCGCCAGGTCGGCGATTTGACCGAACTGCGTGCTCAGACGATCCTGATGTTCGGCCAGCCGTGATCCATATTCCACCAACCGCGCCACGGCGTCCGCCGCGAAAGGCAACAAGGACTCATCCTCGCACAGCGTCCGCACAAACTGCACGTAGGTGAACTCGGACTCCGGGGTGCGGTCCATCTCCGAATCAAAATCGGCCAACACCTTGAACAGCTTGGCAAAATCCTCATCGTAGGCATACAGCGCATAGTAAATTTGCGGTGAGCCGCGCAGGATCACCTTCACGTGCAACGGAATTGGCTCGGGGATGGGCGTCACGGTGCGCACCAACTGCTGACCATCGGGCGATTCGATGCGGATCAGCCCGCCAAACAGCGCACGCTTCAGGCCCGTCCAGACGTAAGGTTCGTCCATCAGCGCCTCGGCGTCGAGGATGAGGTAGCCGCCGTTGGCGCGATGCAGCGCCCCTGGGCGGATCAACGTGTAGTCGGTCACCGAGGCCCCGCGCCGTACATCGTATTCGATGCGCCCGAAGAGTTTGTCGTAGGTGGGGACATCCTCGATGATCACCGGCGCCCCCTGCGTGTGCGCATTATCCACCAGCAAGTTGACCCGGTAACGTTGGTGTACCGGAATCTCCAACAACGAGGTGCTGTCATCTTCGGGGTTTTCGTCGCCCTCGCTGCGGAACGTGCTCACATTTTCGATGATGTCCCGCAATACTTCGGAGAGATACTCGCGCACTTCTTCCTGATCGGTGTATTTCTCGCGCAGCTCTTCGATGAGTGGACTGACGGTGAAATTTGCCACTTCGCGGTCCAGACGCTCGATGGCGGCCTGGGTGCGGCGCTCGAATTCACGTAAACGGCGCATGGCACTATTGAGCATATCATCCAGCACATCAAGGTTCTGCTCGACCGCTGTGCGGTCTTCGGTCGCCAGTTGGCTGAACGCCTCCGGCGTGAGCAATTCACCATCCCGCACGGGGGAGATGTACAACCCCGACGGCGAACGCACCAAGGCGAAACCACGCTCGCGGCAGGCCATATCCACAGCCGTCAACTCCTCTTGCTGCGCCGCGCGGAACTGCTGTTCCAGCGTCTCCCGCGCTTCGGCATACTGATCAGTCTCGAACGCCTGTAACAAGCGATCCATCAGACCGCTGTTGAAACGTTCCATGTCCGCGCGCAGTTCCGCCCCCTGACCGGGCGGCAGGCTGATCGCCCTGGGCATCCCCAGCTCGGTGAAGTGATTGACGTATACCCAATCGTTGGGCGTTGCCGCCTGAGCGGCCTGCTCGTGGACAATGCGCGACAAAATCGAGCGCCGTCCCGTCCCGGCCGGCCCCATCACGAAGACGTTGAAGCCAGGGCTTTGAATGTCCAATCCAAAATGAATCGCCTCCACCGCACGATCCTGGCCGATGATCGTCGGGGCATAGGGCAGTTCATCGGTCGTTGTAAAAGCAAAAGCCCCCGGATCGCACGCGCGATACAGTGCATCCGGGGCAAGTCGTTTAGCCGTCATATATGCAATTCACTCCCTGAAAAATGATCCAATCTGTATTTTGAACATAAAGCAGGACCAAAAACGAAGCCGCCCTGACCTCATTCTTGGTCCCGCGATTAGCTGATAGCTATTAGCGGTCAGCTTTCAGCCTTCATACTCTGCCAGACTTTCACGGTCATCTGTACTGATAGCTAAAACCTGATGGCTGACTGCTGATGGCTGACCGCTTTTCTACCGCCGTCCCAAGTGCATCGGCATCACCACATGCACAAAGTCATCGTCGCCCACCGCCTTGACCACACCGGGATTAGTAGGGGCATTCAGTTCCAACGCCACTTGCGGCGTATCCAGCGCCGAGAACACATCGATCAAGAAACGCACGTTGAACGCGATGTCCAACCCGTCCCCTTCGACGTTCGCCATCAGCTCGGTGGAGCCCTGTCCCGATTCGGCGGAGTCGGCGGAGACGGTGATGCGGCCCGCCTGGATGGAGAGCGTGACGATGTTCGCTACGTCGCGGGCAAAGATCGCCGCGCGCTTGCAGGCTTGCAGGATTTCCTCGCGCCCCAGCACCACCCGCGTCTTGGACAAAGCAGGGATGATGCGCCGCACGTCGGGGAAGTTGCCGTCGATCAACTGCGAATTGAGCACCGTGTCCGTCAGCTTGAAGAGGATCTGGTTGTGCGGGTGCGTCGTCGAGATGTTCACCGGCTCTTCCTGCGCACCGATGATGCGCATCAGTTCGGAAAGCGCCCGCGCCGGGATGATGACGCTGAAAGGCGAGGGCACCGGGTGGATGAGCGGGATGCGGCGCATCGACAGCCGGAAACCGTCGGCGGCCGCCAGTGTCAGCGTGCTGCCCTCGAATTCCGCCAGCACACCGGTGAGCACCGGATGGCTCTCGTCGGTGGAAGCGGCAAACGTGACTTGCACCAGGCCCGTGCGCAAGTCGGCGGCTTCCACGGCGAATCCGTCGCCCTGCTCCGGCTCCGGCACGACCGGGAATTCGTCGGCGGAAATGCCCCGGAAGCGCGCGTTCACCATGCCGCAGCTCAACGCCAACGAGAGCGTTGCGTCGTCCATCGTCAGATCGACCTGATCCGGCGGCAATGAGTTCACCAGATCGATGAAATTGCGCGCCGGAACGGTGAGCGCACCGTCGGTCTCGACCCGCGCGCCCACCCAGTGCACCACACTCAATTCCAGATTCGTCGCCGCCAGTTTAAGCTGCCCGTGATCGGTCGCCAAAAGGACATTGCCCAAAATCGGCATCGTCGTGCGCGAGGGAACCGCCCGCCCAACAATGCTCAATCCCTTGGAAAGGTTTTCCTGCAAGCAAGAAAGTTTCATCGAGGGCCTCCTGATAACCTTGAGTTCGTTGTGATTATATCCAGTATACTCGAAGCTGATGAAACGGCAAGAAGAATGGGCGAATGGCGAATAGCGAATGGCAAATGGCGGATTATATCACGGATTACGCATCACGTTTCACATCGAGACTCTTTTGGTTCTGCGCGATAGCCAGTTGCACGGCGGCGGTAGCCAGGCCGACAATCAACCAGAACAGGGTAACCGAGTGGTGAAAGTCGAGGCTGAAGAAGTAGCGGTCGGATAAACCGGCGATCAAACCGCCAACGATGGCCGCGTGGATGCCGTACCACAACGGCTCCAGATCCGGCACACGTTCGGCAACTTTGCGCCAACGCCAGAAGCGCACGAGCAGCGTCCCCGCAATCGCCAGAAAGACCGCCAGACCGATCAGGCCCATGCGTTCGGCGATCGTCAGGTACATGCTGGCGACTGCCGTGTAAATGTCGATGTCCGGCGCGCCCGCGAACCCCACCCCCAGCCACGGATACCGTCCAATGAGGATGAAGGCGTCCTTGTATTCACCCAGACGCATCTTCATCGACAAGTCCTGCGCCTGCACCCCCTCGACGAAGTGCTGGATATACGCTTGTGTCCAGGGTAACACCATCACCAGCAGCACCGCCACCGCAATCCAGGGCAAGAGCTTGCGATAGCGCAACACGCTCACGCACAAGACCGCCAGCGCCGCTGCCGCCATCGTCCCCCGCGAAACAGTCAACCCCAAGCAAAGCCCCATCACGCCGAGGCACGCCACCGTCATCCAGCGGGGCAGCAGCGGGCGTTTGGCAAAAAGCTGGGGGACAGTCATTGCAATGGCAACATTCAACAGGCTGCCGAGCACATTGGGATCGACAGAGGTAGAAGTGGCCCGCTGCATCAGGGATGGATCATCGCGGATGTAGCGCAGCACACCCGCCCCGGTGGGGTACCCCAACCGCCCGAGGGCGGAGAGAATGCGTATCGTCAGCAGATCGGGCAAAAAGTACAGGATAATTCCCAGTACCGCCGCCCCAGTCGCGCCCAGGATCAGCCAACGCATCAAGCGCCCCAAGCGACCCACATCGCGCACCGTGTTGACGACGAGATAGAACAACGCCAGGCTCAGCAGTGTTTCGGCAAAACGGCGGATCAGCGTCACGGTCAGGGCGGCGTGGCCCAGACCGGCGACGAACGTACCCACCGCCATCACGGCGAAGACCAGCACCAACGCCCCCACCGGCGTCGCCTCGAACTGTTGTTCCTCGCCCAGGAAATACGGCAGCAACCAGACGGCAAACAGCCCCAGCAACGCCAGATCCAAAAAGGTCGGCTTGAACCCGATGCTGAACGGTAACGAGGCAAACGGCAGCAGGGTGATGATGCCAATCACGCCCAAATAGGCAATTTCGATATCGCACAGCATCCAGAGGGCCACGCCCATCGCCACCAGCAATGCCATCGCCGGCAGCGCGCCCACTTCCACGATCAGCCACCCACCCCCCACGCTCACGCCAATCGCCAGCAATACTGCAATAACGATCAATACCCAGCGGTGACGGCTGAAGATCAACGGCCGCAGCGCGCTATTTTCGAGCAAATCCTGAATGGTCGTGCGCCAGTCTGTCATGATACCTCTGGCGGGTCATTATACCCGCCCGCGAACGCGCGTCAAGATTTGATACAGACTACAAAAGTCTTCACCCAGGTCTTTCATTCGCGGGAGTTTGGCGCTGCGCAGGCAAGTGATTGACCAGATGCCGCGTGAGACTTTTGGAGTCTGGGCGCATTTCAATTCGGGGGCAAAAGCCAGATAAACGTCTGATTTAACCGCAGAGTTCGCAGAGAACGCGGAGAAATTTCTGGCAACTCTGCGGACGCTGCGTGCTCTGCGGTGCAATTTAAGAAAAGTCGCCCCCATTCTGAAATGCACCCTTGCAGTCTGGCCCTGTTGACGTTCACGTATTTGCGTGATACACTTGAATACGTGGAGGTGGAGTATGTCTACAGCTACGGAAACCCAAAATGTGACGCTGTCGATTCCCAAAGACGTGCTACGCGAGGTAAAAGTTTTGGCAGCGCAGCGTGGCACATCCATATCTGGTTTGCTTATCCAAACGCTAAGAGACCTTGTACGCCAGCAAGACGCATACGAAGCTGCAATGCGCCGTCATTTGGCCATCCTTGAGCACGGGTTTGACCTGGGCACGGGTGGAAATATCACCTGGTCACGGGAGGAATTGCATGAGCGGTGACATGAATGACAGCGCTACTGGCCAGTTTATAGACACAAACGTCCTGGTTTATGCACACGACATTTCTGCTGGGATAAAACATACCCGCGCCAGGCACTTGCTACAGACATTGTGGAAAAGTAAACAAGGATGTATGAGCATTCAAGTTTTGCAGGAGTTCTACGCCAACATCACGCATAAAGTTGCTGCTCCACTGAGCGCAGCAGAAACAGCACGAGTCATCCAAGCGTTGGCCGTGTGGAAAATCCATGCGCCGGCAGTCAACGACATTCTTGAAGCGATCCGCGTACAGCAATACTATCACCTTTCCTTCTGGGATGCGATGATCGTCTGGAGCGCCGCCCGGCTTGGCTGTAGCATCCTCTGGTCCGAAGACCTCAACCACGGGCAAACGTATGAAGGCGTGCACGTACAGAATCCGTTCGTGATGAATGATGATGAACAATAAACGCTTTATCGGCCTGCGCGTCAAACTGTTGGTGGGTTTCACCCTGCTCTTTAGCGCCGTCTTTGGCTTGATCTTCTACTGGATTTACCGCTTCACGGATGAACAAACCCTGACCTATATCCGCGAGCAACTGATCAACACCATCAAAGGCGCAGCGCAGGGCGTGGACGGTGACATGCTCGTGGCACTGGCAGCGGAGGGCCGGCCCAACGCGGACGGCTTCTCAGACGACCCGCGCTATGAAGCGTTGCTCGACTGGCTGCAACTGGCGCAATCGTTCGAGCCGCAAGCCTGGCCTTATCTCTACATCGCCGGCAGCCGGCCAAATGAGATTATTTTCGTCGTGGATTTATGGGCGCGCTACGACCCAGACAAGGCTG
>JAIOAS010000257.1 GCA_019873725.1 Chloroflexota bacterium
ACCTTTGACCACCTGGAGCTTGATCCGAGCCTCCAGTCGCACATCACCATGGAATACTACGAGGCCGGGCACATGATGTACCTGCACCAGCCCTCGCTGGCGAAACTCAAGACAGATTTGGCGCGCTTCCTCACCGCCGCGCTGCCGAGGGGGGAGTAGAGGTAAAGAGTAAAAAGTAAAGAGTAAAGAGTTAAGAGTAGGACTTAATCCCCGGAAACTGATCACTCACTACCGATTACTCCTTACTCGTTACTCGTTACTCATTACTCTTTACTCGTTACTCATTACTCATTACCAATCCCCAACCAAAACTATGACAACAATGCGCAAAACGTCCCCGAAAATACCGCCGGCCCTCGGGCTGGCGGTCGGCGTCACAGCGTCATCCACGGCTTCGACGTTCATCCGCCTGGCGCAGGGCAGCATGACGTCGCTGGCGGTGGCGGCGTGGCGGTTGACGATTGCCACGCTCATCCTGGCCCCGTTCGCGCTGGCTACATGCCGCCGGGAGTGGCGCGCGCTGACCCGCCGCGAATGGGGGCTGATCTTCGCTTCCGGGCTGCTGCTCGCCGCGCACTTCTACACGTGGATCACCTCTCTGGCGCTGACGAGCGTGGCAGCGTCGGTGGTGCTGGTCGCCACCGCGCCGCTGTTCGTCGGGGCGATCTCGCACTTCTTTCTGCAAGAGCGCATGGCGCGCCAGACGGTGATCGGCATGGTAGTGGCGCTCGCCGGATCGTTCATCATTGGATTGGCGGACGCAGGCGAAGGCGTACACCAGATTGCCGGCGACGTGCTGGCGCTGGTCGGCGCGCTGGCCGTGGCGGGCTACATGCTCATCGGGCGGAACCTGCGCGCGCAAAAGGCCACCCCGCTCTCGCTGCTCGGCTACGTCTTTCCCGTCTATGGGACGGCGGCCCTGGCGCTGATGGGCACGGCGCTGCTCGGCGGCGTCGCGCTCGGCGGCTATCCGGCGCAGGTATGGCTCTGGCTGACGCTGATGGCCGTCTTCCCCCAGATCGTCGGCCACTCGACGCTCAACTGGGCGCTCGGTCACGTCTCCGCCATTTTCGTGGCGCTGGCGGTGCTGGCGGAACCCATCGGGTCCACCCTGCTGGCGTGGCTTATCCTGCGCGAACCACCGACACTCAGCACCCTCGGCGGCGGGGTACTCATTCTGATCGGCATCATGGCGGCGACCGCCAAGTCGGCACCAAACACGAAGACACGGAGTTCACAGCGACCTTTATGAAGCTTTCTCTGTGTTCGCGGCAAGAGTGCCGCTGTGCCTCTGTGGTAAATAGAACAGTTCTATGAATCTATTGCTCTTATTCATTCTCGGCGCCATCTGGGGGACGTCGTTCCTCTTCATCAAAATCGTCGTGGGCGAAGTGCCGCCGATGACGCTGGTGGCCGGGCGGCTGGGCCTGGCTTCGCTGGCAATGTGGACTTTTTTGCGGTTGCGCGGTGAGAAAATCCCCCGCGCGCGCCGGCTGTGGGGCATCTACGCCATCACCGGCCTGCTCAACGGCGCACTCCCCTTCACGCTCATCTCGTGGGGTGAGCAGTACATCCCCAGTGGACTGGCCGCCCTGCTCCAATCCACCACGCCGATTTTCACCGTGATTCTGGCGCACTTCCTCACGCACGACGACCGCTTCACGGCGAAAAAAGTGCTCGGCATCGTGCTCGGCTTCGTCGGCGTGGGGCTGCTGATGCGGCCCGAATTGCGGGGTGGACTGCACGCCTCCGTGTGGGGGCAACTCGCCATCGTCGGCTCGTCGATCTCTTACGCCATCGCCAGCATCTTCGCGCGCGAGCGCCTGCACGGCGAACCGCCGCTTGTCTCCGCTGCCGGGCAATTCACCATGGGCTTCGTCTACATCCTGCCGTTGAGCCTGCTCATCGAACGGCCTTTCTACATCGCGCCCTCGTGGGGTGCCTTCGCCAGTTGGGCCACGCTGGCGCTGCTGGGGACGGTTATCGCTTACGGCATCTACTACGTGCTGCTCCAACGCACCAACGCCACCTTCACCACCACGGTCACATACATCGTCCCCATCAACGGCCTGCTCCTGGGCGCGCTGATTTTGCATGAACATCTACACCCAGAGCTGTTCATCAGCCTGGCGTTAATTTTGAGCGGGGTACTGCTTGTCAAAACCAGGAAAACTTAGTATTGGCATTTCTTATATTCTGTGCTATCATCTTTGTAAAAAGAGATAAAGATGGTTACACAGAATATAAGAACACTCACGCCAAATGAGTCTCAGCTCTTGAACACATTAGCAGGGGATGGACACATCATATTCACTGTGCAAGAGGCGCGAGCGACGCTTGGCGCTCAAGAATCACAAACCGGGCAGCTTCTGCATCGTCTGACGCGCAAACGATGGCTCTTTCGCCTGGAACGCGGTAAATACTTGATTGTTCCCCTGGAAGCCGGTATGAAGGGGCTGTATACTGTTCATGAGTTCATCGTTGCCGCACATCTCGTCACTCCATATATGATTGCTTACGCCTCCGCACTTACGTTTCACGGACTGACCGAGCAAACCTCCACTGTAATTTTCGTCGCCACCACACACCGGCGCCGAAATGTCACGATACCAGAATTGGGCTTGCGCTATCGTTTTGTCACCCTGTCAGAAGAACACTTTTTCGGCTTTCAGGAAACACTAATTGAAACGCAGCCGGTCATCATCACCGATCCAGCGCGCACGTTGATTGATGCATTGGATCGCCCAGAATACTGTGGGGGAATCGCAGAAGCGGCAAAAGGGTTATGGCGTTACATGCGTATGCTTGGAACCGATACACCCCTGTCGCTCAACGCCAGTCTGGAACAGTTAACGCAGTATGCCACGCGATTGGGAAACCGCACAGTCTTCAAACGATTAGGCTATTTGAGCGAATTGCAAAACCTGCCAGTGGATCATTATCTGGAACGGTGGCACAGTGAAATCTCCATGGGGATGAGTGACTTAGACCCGCAGGCTGGACCACACGGCGACTATAACACACGTTGGAGACTACGGATCAATGTAACGCCTCATTCGCTGCTGGAATGGGTAGGCCACTAGATGCTCACTTTACGAGAACTCCGCCGTATGGCTGCCCAAAGGCAAGTTTCTTTGGGCGCATTGGAAAAAGACTACGCACTTTCGACGATTCTACGGCGGCTCTATGCCCAACAGCCATTACAAGACCTCTTGATTCTTAAAGGGGGCACTGCCATTCACAAGCTATTTCTACATCAGCGACTCTCTCTCGACCTGGATTTTGTTGCACGTCGCGCCATCAACTTGACGGAAATCCAGTCATATCTGGAAGCCCCGGAACTCCAAGCCCAAGTGAAAGAATATCAGGTTTTCCACGATGCATTGACCATTCACCGTCTGCGTTTTTTAGGCCCGTTGGGATATCCCAATGCACTCAAGGTGGATATCAGTTTCCGCGAGTCGCCTGTTTTGCCGCCATTAACACTTCTGCTTGAGACCCCATACTATAAACCATTTCCCGTTACTGTCATGCAGTTAGAAGAGATGACGGCAGAGAAAATTCGGGCGGCCTTGATGCGCAAAGCGCCGCGTGATTACTTTGATTTATGGTTGTTACTCCAGGAAACGACATTAGATGTGGCTTCTATTCCTCGCCTGGTACTCACTAAATTGGAGACCGTGAAAGTAGCTTGGGATCCAGAACCGCTTTGGAGGGGGCTGGAAACATTGAAAGGTATTTGGCAGGCAGATTTACGCGAATTGCTTCCTCAAGTCCCTGATTTTGATACATTGGTGCGAGATTTACGTCAAGGGTTACCGGCGTTGTTGCCGTAAATTGGAGAGAATGTCAAAAGCCTGAACAGCATTGTACGAACGGTATATGAGTTTGTAAGGAATTTTTGAAAGGAGTAGGTTGTGAGGCAAGAGATTATAAAATGCATTAGCGGTGTGGCCGTCGGCGCAGCGATAGGCGACGCGCTCGGCATGCCGCTGGAATTCGGCCCGGCGCGCCCGGCGGACCGGCTGGTGCGCGAGATGCTGCCGGGGCGCATCCCCGCCGGAACCTTCACCGACGACACCGAAATGGCGCTCGCGCTGGCGGAGAGCCTGCTCGCGCAGCGCCCGTTGAATCCGGCTGACCTGGCGCAGCGGTTTGTGGCGTGGTTTGCCGCCGGCCCGCCCGATGTGGGCATCCATACCGCGTCGGTGCTGCGGCGCATCGCCAACGGTGAACCGTGGGAGAATGCCGTCGCCGCCGTGCAGTCGCACAATCCCGGCTCGGCGGGCAACGGCTCGGTGATGCGTTGTTGGCCGGTCGCGCTGGCGTGGTGGGATGACCTGGAACGCTTGCTTGCCGACAGCGTGCTGCAAAGCCGGGTCACACATCCCCACCCGGAGTGCAACGCGGGCTGTGCGTTCGTCAATGCTGCCATCTACCATTTGCTGCACGGCCTCTCGCCGGAGGAGGCTATCGCGCGCGCGTTGGACGATGCGGAGGTCCCCGCTCCCTTGCGGGCGGTGATCGTCGCCGCGCCCGGCAAAGATCGCCGCGACCTGCCCAACAGCGGCTGGGTGCGGCACACCCTGGAAAGCGTCGTCTGGGGCCTGCTGACCACGCACACCTTCGAGGACGCCGTCGTGAACGTCGTCAATCTCGGCAATGACGCGGATACAGCGGGCGCAGTCGTCGGCGCGCTGGCCGGCGCGGCCTACGGCCTGGACGCCATCCCGCAGCGCTGGCGGACAGCCCTTCGCGGGGAATTTCCCCTGCGCAGCGGCCATATTTGGCGCACAGCAGATTTGGTCATATTGGCGGAGAAACTGGCGAATGGGTGACTGGTAACGAGTAACGAGTAACGAGTAACGGGTAATCAGGAATTCACCATTCTCTATTCGCCCATTCACATACGGAGACATTATGGACGACATATTTTTGCAGGCTCTTATCGAGGAATTCGGTCACTGGTTCAAGGATGAAGAGCGACTCCATGACGGCCGGCTGACCGCCGAATTATACCCGTACACGGCGCTGTTCAGCCCTATCCAGGTGAACCGGCTGAAGCTCAAGAATCGCATCGTGATGGGGCCGATGGGCAACGTGTGCATGGCCGACGAAACCGGGCGGCCCAGCGCGAAGATGATCGCCTACTTCGCGGCGCGGGCCAAGGGCGGCGTGGGCCTCATCACCTCGGGGCTGGTGCCGGTGAACGCCGACCTCGATCCTTCGATCACCGAGCCGGGGCAGTTGAGCGTACTCCCGCGCATTGACCGGTCGCGCACGGTCTACGCGGGTTGGCGCAGCCTCGCTGAAGCCATCCACGCCCACGGCGCGCGCTTCTTCATCCAGCTCACGTCGGGATTGGGGCGCGTCGGTTCGCCGGAATGTCTGCTCAAGAAGCTGAAGATGCCTGTCTCCGCCTCGTGGAACCCGAGCTTTTACATGCCGGCGATCCCCTGCCGCCCGCTGACCGACGGCGAGTGCCGCCGCCTCATCGTCGCCACCGGGCAGGCCGCCGCCGATGCAAAGGCGTTGACCATCGACGGCGTCTACCTCCACGGGCACGAGGGCTATCTGTTGGAGCAGATGACCAACCCGGCCTTCAACCGCCGTCAGATAGGCCGCTTCGCCGACTGGCAGGCGTTCGGCATCGAGAGCGTGCAGGAGGTGCGCGCGCGCTGCGGGCCGGACTATCCGATCATGTATCGCATCGATCTGTCGCTGGCGTTGCAGGCGACCTACGGCGCGCGGATGACGACCGCGCAGCCGCTTAAACACTTCCAAAATGAGCGCACGGTGGAAATGACGCTGGACTATATGCGACATTTGGTCGCCGCAGGTGTGGACCTATTCGATGTGGACCTGGGCTGTTACGAGAACTGGTGGCTGCCCCACCCGCCCGGTCCAATGCCGCCGGGCTGTTATCTGCCCGTAGCAAAAGTGGTGAAGCAGCACTTTGCCGAACACCAGATCAAGGCCAACACCGGGCTGGACGTCCCCATCGTCGCCGTGGGCAAGCTCGGCTATCCCGACCTGGCGGAGCGCGCGCTGCGCGAGGGTCTGTGCGACATGGTCATGCTGGCGCGTCCACTGCTGGCCGATCCCGATTGGCCGCGCAAAGTCTACGCCGGGCGCGTCGCGGAGATTCGCCCCTGCATCGGCGACCAGGAAGCGTGCCTCAACGAGTTCATCAAGGGCGGGCATCCGCAGTGCAGCGTCAACCCGCGCACGGGACTGGAAGACGTCTACGACGAAATTTCCCCACCCGCTACCACACCGAAGAAGATCGCCGTGGTGGGCGCGGGACCGGCGGGCATCGTCTGCGCCTGCACCGCCGCGCAGCGCGGGCACACGGTCACACTTTTCGACAAGGCCACGCGCGCGGGCGGGATGCTGCGGCCCGGTTCGAGGGCGCGCATCAAGTTCGACATCGCCAACTATGTCGCCTACCTGGAAACGACGCTCGCGCAAACGGCTGAGCGCCACGCACTGACCACGCGCTTTGGCGTCGAGATGACGGCGGAGGCGCTCAAGGCGGAAGGCTTCGACGCAATCGTCACCTGCACCGGTGGGAAGCCGATCACACCACACATCGAAGGTATCAACTTGCCGGAGGTGATCCATGCGGTCGAGCTTTTTAATCACCCGGATAAAGCCGCCGACGCCGAACAGGTCGTCGTCATCGGCGGCGGGGAGGTCGGCTGCGAGGCGGCTTACTTCCTGGCCTACGAGCTGGAAAAGCAGGTTACGGTGGTAGAGATGCTACCCTATTTTATGCAGGATGCCTGCACTGCCAACCGGGGCTATCTCATCCACTATCTGGAACGCAAGGGCGTCAAGCTGATGAATTGTGCGCAAGTGCGGCGCATTGGGCCGGGCAACGTGAACGTACTGCACAACGTCTCATCCACTGTGCCTGATCCCTACGTGACATGGCAAGTCGTGCTGCCGGAGAACGTCAAAAACCCCCTGGCGCGGCCCATCCAGGAGGAAATTCAGGACA
>JAIOAS010000258.1 GCA_019873725.1 Chloroflexota bacterium
CGAATCGTCTGCCCCTCGGCAAAGCGGCCTTCCAGCACCGCCAGCGCCAGCGGGTCTTGCAGGTGACGCTGGATCGCGCGCTTGAGCGGGCGCGCGCCATAGACCGGATCGTAGCCCTCGTCCGCCAGGTAGGTCTCGGCGGCATCACTCAGCGTGATGTCCAAACCACGCTCGCGCAGCAACTTCTGCAATCCGCGCACCTGGATGCCAACAATGGCCTTCAGGTCTTCGCGGGTCAGGCTGCGGAAGAGAATCGTGTCGTCGATGCGGTTCAGGAACTCCGGGCGGAAGGTACGATCCAGTTCGGCCATCACTTGCGGCCTGGCTGCTTCTGGCCCCAACTCCTTGATCCACCGGCTGCCGGTGTTGCTCGTCATAATGACGATGGTGTTGGTGAAGTTCACCGTGCGCCCGTGCCCGTCCGTCAGGCGGCCCTCATCGAGCAGTTGCAGCAGCACGTTGAAGACCTCCGTGTGCGCCTTCTCGATTTCATCCAACAGCAAGACACTGTAAGGTCGCCGCCGCACGGCTTCGGTCAGTTGGCCGCCCTCGTCGTAGCCGATGTAGCCCGGCGGCGCGCCGATGAGCCGTGAGACGGTGTGCTTCTCCTGATACTCGCTCATGTCGATACGCACCATCGCCTCTTCGGTGTCGAAAAGAAATTCGGCCAGCGCGCGCGCCAGTTCGGTCTTGCCCACGCCCGTCGGCCCCAGGAAGAGGAACGTGCCGATGGGCCGGTTCGGCGGTTGCAGGCCCGCGCGCGCCCGGCGAACGGCGTTGGAGACGGCCCGCACGGCCTCGTCCTGCCCGACGACACGCTTGTGCAGTTCGTCCTCCATGCGCATCAGCTTTTCGCGTTCGCCCTCCATCAACCGCGAAACAGGGATACCGGTCCAGTTGGAAACGACGCGCGCGATTTCTTCCGGCCCTACTTCCTGATGCAGGAGAGGGTGGTCGCCTTGCACTTTCAGCAACTGCGCTTCGGCAGCCGCAAGTTGGCGCTCCAATTCCTGCGCTTTGCCGTAACGCAGACGGGCGGCCCCGGCATAATCGTTGTTACGCTCAGCTTGCTCAATTTCCACTTTGAGCGCTTCCATTTGCTTCTGGATGTCCTGAGCTTGCTGGATCAGCGCCTTCTCCTGCTCCCAGCGCGCCCGAAGCGCATTGCTACGTTCTTTGTAATCGGACAGTTCTTGCTCCAGCTTCTGCAAACGTTCCTTGCTGGCCTTGTCCTTTTCTTGCTTGAGCGCCTCGCGCTCGATTTCCAGTTGCATGACCTTGCGATCAATCTCATCCAATTCGGCGGGCTTTGAATCAATTTCCAGACGCAGGCGCGCTGCCGCCTCGTCGACCAGGTCAATGGCCTTGTCGGGCAACTGCCGGTCGGCGATGTAGCGGTCGCTCAAGGTCGCCGCGGCGATCAGGGCCGCGTCCTGGATGCGCACGCCGTGGTGCGCGTCATAACGCTCTTTCAAACCGCGCAGGATGCTGATCGTGTCCGTTACATCCGGCTCATCGACGTAGACCGGCTGGAAACGCCGTTCCAGCGCCGCGTCTTTCTCGATGTACTTGCGGTATTCGTCCAGCGTCGTCGCGCCGATGGTGTGCAGCTCACCGCGCGCCAGCATCGGCTTGAGCAGGTTCCCGGCGTCCATCGCACCTTCGGCCTTGCCCGCACCGACCACGGTGTGCATTTCATCGATGAACATGATGAGCTTGCCCTCGGAGCGCGCGATCTCGTTGAGGACGGCCTTCAATCGCTCCTCGAACTCGCCACGATATTTCGCACCGGCGATCAACGCACCCATGTCGAGTTGGAAGATTTCCTTCTCCTTCAACCCTTCCGGCACGTCACCACGCACGATACGCTGCGCCAGTCCTTCGACGATGGCGGTCTTCCCTACCCCGGCATCGCCAACGAGAACGGGATTGTTCTTCGTGCGCCGCGAGAGGATTTGCATCACACGGCGGATTTCCTCATCACGCCCGATGACAGGGTCGAGCTTGCCCTGGTGGGCGAGCTGCGTGAGATTGCGCCCGTACTTTTCGAGGACGTTGTATGTCCCCTCCGGGTTCTGCGAGGTCACCCGCTGCCCGCCCCGGATCGAAGTGAGCGCGCGCAACACAGTCTCGCGGTTGATGCCCTGGGCAGCAAGAAAACGCGCCACATCCCCCGCGCTCGAATCGGCCATCGCCAACAGGATGTGCTCGGTGCTCACGTAGTCATCGCGCAGAGCGCCGGCCTCACGTTCCGCTGCCTGCAAGATGCGCGACAGCGCGGGCGATAGTCCGACCTGCGCCGCCGCCCCGCGTGCTTGCGGTTTTCGCTGGATCATACCTTCGAGGTCCACGCGCAGCCGCTGCGGATCGGCTCCCGCGCGCAAAACAACCTGCGGTACGACGCCGTCGCTCTGTTCCAAAAGCGCCAACAGCAGATGTTCGGGATCGATCTGCGGATTGCCGCGCTCGTTCGCCAGGCCCTGTGCCCGCAACAATGCTTCTTGTGCTTTTTCAGTATATCGATTTGGGTCCATAATCTCACCTCACTTAATCCTTGTGACTGGATGCGCGTCATTGGTCATCGGTAACGGGTAACCGGTTGCCGATCACCCGTTACGTGATAAGCGCATACAGAGCATCCACCATAATAATACGGAATGCACGTTAGAAAAAGATTAGTCCAACGTATGATTTACATTAGCGCGACCCAAATTGACCCGAATTCGGGAACAGGTTATAATTTGCTCATTCTTTTTTATCCAGCCAGAGGAGGAATTATAATGCCCGGTAAATTGGTGATCAAGCCTGCGGAGACTGCCGCAGAGCGCAAAGCATACATCCACTTTATGTGGGAAGTCTACAAGGGCGACCCGTATTGGGTGCCACCGCTCATCTCGGAACGCATCGAATTTCTCGATCCCGAAAAACACCCGTTCCACCAGCACGCCAAAGTCCGCTACTTCACCGCACAGCGTGACGGGAAAATCGTCGGTACGATTGCGGGTATCATCAACTACAATCATAATGCCTATTGGGACGACAAAGTCGGTTTTTTCGGGCTGTTCGAAGTGTTAAAAGATGAAGAGGCCGCCCACGCGCTGCTGGCAGCCGCCGCAGATTTCGTGCGCAGCGAGGGGATGGACACCCTGCGCGGACCGATGAACTTTTCGACCAACGAGGAATGCGGGTTGCTCGTCGATGGGTGGAACGGCACCCCCGTGGCCATGCTGACGTACAATCCGCCCTATTACGCCGACTTCATCGAAAGCGCGGGCTTTGTGAAAGCCCATGATCTCTATGCGTATTTGACCGACCTTTCGCACGTCAAACCAGATGGAACGGGATTCAACCCCAAAGTGCTGCGGGTGGCAGAAAAGGTACGCAAGCGGCTCGAAGGCATCACCTTTCGTCCGATCAACATGCGCGATTTCAACAACGAGGCGCGTCTTTTCAAAGAGGTCTACAACCAGGCCTGGTCAAAAAACTGGGGCTTTGTGCCGTTGACCGAGGCCGAGTTGGCGCACGAAATCAAGGCGCTTAAACCGATTATCGACCCACCGACCGTGGTGTTCGTGGAGAAAGACGGCAAAGCGATCGGCGCCAGTCTCCCCCTCCCGGATGTCAACCAGGCGCTACACCGCGCCTACCCGCGTCCCGGCGTGCCGGATTGGTGGTCATTGGCAAAGATGATGTACTGGTGGAAAGTGCGCAAATGCGTGACGACACTGCGCGCGTTTGCCGGCGGCTTCCTCGAAGAGTACCGCGGAAGTGGCCTGGTCGCCATCCTGGCTCTGGAAGACCTGCGGGTCGCTGTGCAGCGCGGATACACGCACGCCGAATTTTCCTGGGTGTTGGAGAGCAACATCCCGATGCGGCAGACGGCAGCGAATTTTATGGGCCAGCAGTATCGCACGTACCGGATTTACGACAAGCCGGTAGTCGGATAGTCAATAGTCAGATAGTCGAGTAGTCGAGGCGAGCATAAAATCTGCTCAATCCGCTCAATCTGCTGATAAACGGAAGAGGGGCTGCGATGACAGCCCCTCTCATCGTGCGCTGAATAGCCTAATACTTCTTCACAATCGAGCGATAAGAACCGGGTTGGCGGGCGAGCATGATTTGGGTTTCCTCACGGCGACGGCGGATTTCGTCCAGGTCGAGCCGCACCACAACGTAGCCCTCCTCCGGCTCTTCGAGCGCCGCCAGCACTTCGCCGTTCGGCGCAAGGATGGCGCTCTGCCCGGCGAAGGTGTACGACGGTTCCTCGCCGATGCGGTTTGCCGCCGCGATAAAAACGTCATTCTCGTAGGCGCGCGCGACCAACAACGTGCGCCACATGTCGGCGTCCTTCGCCGGCCACGCCGCCGGGAGTAGCAGCACTTCCGCGCCATCGAGCACCAGGTTGCGCGCGATTTCGGGGAAGGTCAGGTCCCAGCCGCACATCAGCCCGATGACACCCACTTCGGTCTCGATCGGCGCGATGCGATAGCCGGGACGGAAGACCAGACGCTCTTCGGCCTGCAAGTGGACCTTGCGATAATCACCCGCCACCGCGCCATCCGGCCCGATGAGCACGGCGCTGTTGTAGAGCACGGTTTCCACCTTCTCCTTGACCGCCATCCCAATGAGCACGTAGACGCCGAATTCGGTGGCATGCTGGCCGAGGATATTCGTCACCGCGCCGGGAACACGCTGCGCCATCTGCGCAAAGCGTTGCCCGCCCTCGTAGCCTGTGACCGATAGCTCCGGGAAAACGATGATATCGACCGGCTGCTCCGTCGCAATCCGCGCGATGAAATCTGCCATCTTGCCGACGTTGGCCTCCATCTTCGCCAACTCGGGTTTCATTTGTACCACAGCCACGTTTAGTTCACGCATCTTGATGCCTCCAGATAGTCAATAGTCTTTAGTCTTTAGTCTTTAGTCTTTAGTCAAAGCTTAATGAAAAACTGATGGTTGGTCATTCGGTTTATTCCGTGAAGATTAACGCTCTTTTGGGCGGGCGAGGTAGCGCAGGACGGACCGCAATTCGGGTGCAAGGGGCGATTCCACACGGACAACGTCACCGGTGCGCGGGTGCGGGAAGGCCAGCACGCTCAAGTGCAAGAAGATGCGGTCGGGCAACAGTGGCTGCTGGCGCGAACCGTAAACACGGTCACCCACCAGGGGGTAGCCGTACCACGAAAAGTGAACGCGAATCTGGTGCAGGCGGGAGGTCAAAGGCCGTACTTCCAACAGCGAGTAATCGCGCTTATCGTCTTTGTAATGGCGCTGCCCGCGATAGGCAGTCCGTGCCGGGCGGCCCTCACGCGCGACGGCCAGCCGCTGGCGAGTGCGCTTGACATTGCCGATAGGTTGGTCGATCACGTCCTGGCCGGTCAAACGCCCTTCGACCAGTACCGAATAGATGCTCTCTACCTGATCGTGTTTGACGCAACGCTGCAACAGGCGATACGTATCCTCATCCTTGGCGACCAACACTGCACCGGAGACCTCCGTTTCAACGCGCATCACGATGCCGGCATGGTCAACGCCGCCGACATGCGCCACAGAAGGATAGAGCGCGGTCAACTGGCGCGCCAACGGCTGTAAAAACTGCTGATGTGCAGAACGCGACGCCAAATGTGTGGGTACACCCGCCAGTTTCTCGACAACGAGTACCACTTCGTCTTCGTAGAGCACTGTCAGTGGCAAGGCGGGCAAAGTCACATCAGGCCGCAACAGACCAGTTTCAGCGCCATCGTCAACAGCGTCTGCAGAAATGCCACCGACGGCAACTTCGTCAT
Source organism: Chloroflexota bacterium (assembly GCA_019873725.1). Classification (GTDB taxonomy): domain Bacteria; phylum Chloroflexota; class Anaerolineae; order B4-G1; family SLSP01; genus DSWT01. Next base: position 5,787 of record JAIOAS010000258.1, read on the forward strand.
CGACCTCGACGTACTGCCCGGCCTTCGACGCGGGCTGCCCATTCACGAGCACCTGACCGGCGCGCAGCCGCTCACGCACCGACTGCCGGTCTAAGCCAGGCCAGGTCTGCGCCAGGAATTGGTCCAACCGGGTCCGCGTCTGCACTTTTGCGCGTTCAAACGGTAGCATCGGTCACCACCTTCTTTTCACTGAGGAAAAACGCATCAAAGAGCAAGATCGCCACACCCACCACAATAGCCGAATCTGCAAGGTTGAACACCGGCCACTCGCGCAACGGCCAGAAATTCACATCGATAAAATCAACCACATAACCGCGCATCAGACGGTCAAGCAGATTGCCTGACGCGCCACCGGTGACAAGGCCCAGACCGCCATATATCCACAAATCTGTGCCGGCAATGGCGCGATGAAAGAGCATAATGCCCAAAATCACAATGGCGGACAGAACAGTGAAAATCCCGCCCAACTGCGGGAAAAGGCCAAAGGCGACGCCGGTATTCTTCACAAAAGTGAACGAGAACAGAGAGGCAAGTTGGGGAATCCAATCCACCGGGGTATAAGCAGGCAAATGACGCACGATCCACGCCTTGGTTAGCTGGTCAAGCGCCACAACAAATGCCGCTCCTCCCCACAGCAGGAAGCGGCTACGAACCGTAACGCTCATCGGGTCCCTTCGCGACGGGACTGGCACTGCATACACAGGCGGGCCGAGGGCAATGCCTCCAAACGGGCCAGCTCAATGATGGTGCCACAGCCCTCACAAATGCCATAGGTGCCGTCATTGAACTTGCTCAAGGCACGCTCGACGTCTTCCAGTGAGCGCCGAAGTTGGCGCGCTAAAGAGACATCCCGCGCTTGCTCAAAAACTTCGGTGCCGACATCGGCCATGTGATTGCTGTACCCCACCCCGTCCTCGCGGACGCTGTGCGCCATCGCTTCCAATTGCGAGGCAAGCTCTCGCTCTTGTATCAGCAGTTGCTTGCGTAATTCATGATACGTGACTGGCATTATTCTTCTCCAACAATGACTCTTAGCTGCATTTTACCCGGCTTTCAGGAAAAAACAAGGTTAGCGGTAACTATTCAGACCTCTGAGATCAGAGGCGGCAGGCAGGCCGGTCGAAATGGCGTACCGACTAAAGCCAGCCGTAACGCTTCCAGAACATTCTGGCCATTTTTGCGCGCA
>JAIOAS010000259.1 GCA_019873725.1 Chloroflexota bacterium
GGATGTAAACCGTGAGGCCGGTAACTTAGGCTCGTTAACCGTTCTCGATCAGTTGATGGAAACGCTCTACCGTTATGGGCCGGATGGCAGCCTTGTCCCGGCAGGCGCAACGGGCTACACGGTCTCACCGGATGGCCTGGTCTATACCGTGACGCTGCGCAGCGACGCATTCTGGTCGGACGCTATACCGGTCATCGCCCAGCACTACGCCGACAGCGTGATCCGGATGCTCGACCCGGCGACGGGCGCGGGTTACGCTTTCGTGTTGTATCCAATCCAGGGCGCCTGGGAGTTCAATAACGGCGTGACGACCGATCCGGCGACGGTGGGGGTGGCAGCGCTGGACGCCTACACGCTACGCTTCACATTGCACAGTCCTGCGGCTTACTTCCCCGGCGTCCTGGCAACCTCGGCGCTGTATCCGGTGCGGCTGGATGCACTGAACCGGCTGCCGTTCGTCGGCAACGGGCCGTATCGTTTGCAGGAATGGGAAGCGGGGCGTTGGTTCCTCCTGGACAAAAACCCGTTCTACCATAGCGCGGCAGACGTCATCATCTCACGCATCCTGCTGCCTATCATCCCACCGGAAGCCCAGATCGCAGCCTATGAAGCCGGCCTGCTCGATGTGAGCGAGATACCCGGCGCGGCGATGAGCGACGTTCTCAACAATCCCACGTTGAACAACGAATTGCGCAGCGTGCCCTGGCCCGGCATTTCCTACGTAGGGCTGAACACCGTGTTGACGCCGACCAACGCGCTGGCAGTGCGGCAGGCGCTGGCCTCGGCGGTGGATCGGGCGGCGCTGTTGACGCTGCTCAACATGCCCTGGCGGGATACGGCCACCAGCGTCATCCCTCCCGGCATCGCTGGCTACCAGGATGGTGCGGTGGGGTATCCCTACAATCCCACGCAAGCGCGAGCCTATCTCACTGCGGCCGGCTATCCCGGCGGCGCGGGCTTCCCCGGCGTCGAACTGTGGACGACAGAGGGCGGCCGAACGTTAGCTGAAGCGATCGCCGCTGACTGGCGCAGCGTGTTGGGCATCAGTGTAACAGTGGTCTATCAACCCACTAACTATGGACCACTGCGCGCGTGCCAGGCTGCGCCGGGAGAGTGTTCTTATCATGCTTACCGCTGGGGCTGGCTGATGGACTATGCTGACGCGAGCAACATTCTCAACGACTTGTTCCACCCGGATTCGACATACCAGTACACCGGTTGGGATAGCGCGCGCTACCGCGAGTTGATGACGCTGCAAATGAGTGAGTATGACCCGGTGCAACGCACGGCCTATCTCCAGGAAGCGGACCGCATTTTGGTGCAGGATGCGGCGGTCGTGATTCCACTCTACTACAATGATCGCGTCTTCCTGATCAAGCCCAATCTCGTCTACGAGTACTACTCCATCGGCGGGCCGCGTTTGATGACCTGGCGCACCGCCGGCGCGGCGATCCCGTGCTACGTGCGCGTTTCGAGTCTGCCGGGCATCACGTACAACGATCTGCAGACCGCCATTGACGCGGCGCAGCCAGGCGACACGCTCAAGGTGGCGGGAACCTGTACCGGCGTTCACACCCGTCCGCGCCGTGACCTGATAACAACGGGAGACGTGACGCAGGTGGCCTACATTGACAAGTCCCTCATCCTGCAAGGCGGCTACACGACGACAAACTGGCTGAATCCCAACCCGACCGCCAACCCCACCACGTTGGACGCGCTCGGCCAGGGACGGGTGTTCTACGTCACCGGCGGCATCAATGTGACGCTGGATGGCTTCCGCATCACCGGCGGAAATGCGGCGGGGCAGGGCGGCGCGTTCGATGCGGTGGATGCGGGCGGCGGCGTCTACGCCATCACGGCGACGGTGGCGTTCCGCAACAACACCGTGTTTGACAACATCGCCGCGGGGGCGGGCGGTGGGGCGTATTTCCAGCGCAGTGCAGCCACGCTGCAAGCCAACAGCTTCACCCTGAACCGGGGCGGTTGGGGCGGCGGCGCGTACCTGTACGAAAGCACCGGACTGGCAGCGCAGAACACCTTCGACAACAACCAGGCGGCGGATTCCGGCGGCGGTTTGTACGTCTATGGCGGCGCTGTGACGGTGGATAAAAACGTCCTGCAGCACAACAGTGCGGTGGCCTACGGCGGTGGCCTGAGTGTCTTCCAGGGTGCTGCGCCTGTCAGCCGCAATATTGTGCGCTTCAACAACGCCGCGTATGGCGGCGGCGCGGAACTCAACCGCACGGGCGGGCAGTGGCGGAACAACGTCATCGCCGACAACCAGGCCGGCGCCGAGGGCAGCGGCCTTTACGCGCGCGGCGCGACGGCGCACTTGCTGCACAACACCCTCGCCCGGAACGGCGGTGGAAGCGCCGTCGGCGTCTACGTGACCGACGCCACCGGCATAATCAGTGCGCTGGTGATGACCAACACGATTCTCGTGGATCATACAGTAGGGATCAGTATCACAGCGGGCAATGCGCTGACGGCGGATACGGTGTTGTGGTACAACACGCCCGTTCCGGTATCGCAGTCGCCCACGGCGGTGGTGACGGTGCTGAATGACTGGACTGCCGACCCGCTGTTCGACGCCGACGGCTACCACCTGCGCATCGGTTCGGCGGCGCTGGATGTGGGCTTACCCTCGACGTTGGCCCGCGATGTGGATGGTGATCCACGCCCTTATGGCAACGGCTTCGACGTGGGCGCCGACGAAGCGCCCTACGTATCCGTTCCACCGGAAAGTGGAGGCACATTGGTATACACCACAACCGAAGGTAGCCAGACGACACTCGTTATCCCCCCCGCCGCCGTGACAACGACAACGACGATTGTGCTCACGCAGATCGTACCCGAAACATTGGAAACGCCGCCGGAGTTTGTCGCCGGCGGAATCGCCCTGGAGTTGGACGCGTATCTGGGCGATGAACGGGTGACAGACTTCACTTTCAGTGCGCCGATCACCCTGACGCTTGAATACACCGATGAGGACGTGGCCGGGACAGACGAATCCGCGCTCAAACTCTACCGCTACGTGTGCAGCGGGCCGGAAACGTTGCTGTTGTGCATCTGGGAAGAAATCGGGACCCGGCCTGGCGAAGGGCAAACACTGGATACGGCGAACAACATCCTGACAGCCTGGCTGGTCGGATTCAGCAAATTCCGCACGCTCAGTGTGGCGCTTCAACCGGCGTTCGAGGTGGGTAAGACCTATACCAGCAATCGGGTCGCAGGCACTCCGGTCACATACACGCTTACCGTTACCAATACCGGCGGCGCAGATGCCACCGCCGTCAACCTTGAGGACGGCGTGCCACAGTACCTCAACTGGTCAAGCGGCGGTACCCTGGAAATCAATCGGGTGCGCTGGTATTTCGAGGCCATCACCGCCAGCGGCGGAACCGCCGTAGGGCAGTTTACCGCGATCCTGCCCTGCACGGCCTCGCTGGAAATCGTCAATGACGATTACCGCGTGGTCAGTAGCGCACAGGGGGTGACAAGCACCGTCGGAGCACCGGTCAGCTTCAGCGTCATCTCACCCACCATAGCGGTGGGAATCCACTACACGCCGTCCGCGCCGGTTGCTGGAGACACCGTCACCTTCACGGCGACGGCGACAACGAATGGCACGTCGTTGAGCTACGCCTGGAGCTTTGGCGGGACGGGGCCGAGCGCCGCGCACACCTACGCTGAAGCCGGGACGTACACTGTCACCGTCACGGCGACGGATACGTGCGGCTATGCGCGCGGTGCCGAGGTTGCGTTCGAGGTGAAACCGGCGGGATACGTGGTGTATCTGCCGTTGGTGATGCGGCAATAAAGCGTAAAACGTAAAGCGTAAAACGTAAGGCGTAAGGCGTCATAGGCTGCCGGCTTGCGTAGGGGCGCAGGCTGGCAGCTTATTTTATGCAGGTGGAATCTCGCTCAAGGCTGCGCGCACCCGTTCCTGTTCCTGCGATAGCTCCAAACGCTCGAAAATCGCAAGGGCTTCGGTGAACGCTGTGCGAGCCTCGTCGACGCGGTCGGCGGCTTTGAGGACAAGGGCGTAATCATAAATCGCCGCCCCCAAATCAAAATCCTGATTGAGTTCGCGCAAGATGGCTATACTTTGCTCAAAATGGGCGAGTGCTGAAGTCAAATCGTTGATTCTGGAATAAATGTTACCCATAACGCGCAGGAGACTTCCTTCTGCTCGGCGATCTCCGCCAGCTCTTATATGAAGAAGGGCCTCGCGGCAGGTTTGCAGCGCGCGTTCAAAGTCGCCGACCTCCAGATAACATTCCGCCAACTGGCGATGACATTCAATCTCGGTCTCCCTTGCGCCGATTTCTTGGGCCACCATCAAGCTCTTCTCTAAATGCGCAATGGCGCGGACAAAATCCCCCTGTGCGCGATAGGCTTCTCCGAGATTGACGTGACAATCGGCAATCCCCGGTTTATCGCCCAATCGCTCGGTCATCTGCAGGCTATGCTCATAGTAATCAATTGCCTGCGCATAGTCGCCCCGGGCATACTGGACAATCCCCAAATTCATATAGGCGGCGGCCTCTCCCCAGATGTCGCCAAACCGTTGCAAGGTCTTCAAGGCGCGGTTGAAGTAGTCGGCCGAACGGCTCAGATCCGTCTGATAATGAAGGATCGCCAGATTGTTGTAAATTCTGGCCGCTTCGTACTCATTGCCAATGCGTTCAAAGATGCTCAAGGATTGTTCCAGGTGTGCAATAGCCTTATCCGGTTGACGGCTGCGATAGCTTAGCCCTACCACATTATGGGCTTGCGCGATTTCGCGATAATGCGTGGTGTGTTCCAAAATGACGAGGCTGGCCTCACTATCGACCAGCGCGGCCTCACTTTGCCCTTGCTGTTCATAAATACGTGACCGGGCGATCAATAAGCGCGCCCTCTCGACCGATTTTTCATCTTCAGAAGCGAGCAAACTCAACCCTTGCTCACAAGCAGCCAACGCCTTCTCGTATGCTCCCAGATTCTGATAGACGATAGCCATCCGGCGATACAGGTCTGCGCGGTGTTTCGGATCGCGGCGCCCGGCCATTGCCCGTTCATAGCACGCCAGCGCTTCCTCCGATTCACCCACGTGAAACAACACGTCGCCTAAGCCCTCGGCGATGCTAACCACGGCTTCGGTCTGCTGAAGGTGCTCGGCGAGCTGCAGCGCCTGCCGATAAAACGCAATCGCCTCCGGGTTGGCGTAGGCCAGTCGGGCCTTGTCGCCGGATTTCATGAGATACTCAAGCGCCTTCGCGTGATCGTCGGAAAGGCTGTAGTGATGCGCCAGCAGCTCGTAGACCTCCTCCCGCTTTTGTCCGGTGTAGATTTCTTCCAGATGCCGCCCGATAAGGCCGTGATAGGTGCGGCGGTCGCGCAGGAGCAGGCTCTCGTAGGCCACGTCGCGCACCATCACGTGCTTGAAGATGTATTCCAGTTCCGGTTGCCGGGCGCGCTCGCGGATCAGCTCGGTACGTTGCAAAGTTGCCAGATTGACGTCCAGATGCGCCATCAACGCCGCCGCCGAAGAGAGCCAGGCCAACAACTCGTGGGTGAAGGTGCGCCCGACGACGGCGGCGAGTTGCAGCGTGCGCCGCGCTTCCTCCATTAATTGGTCAATGCGGGCCATGATAAGGCCCTGTAGCGAATCGGGCACCGTGCGCAGGTCGATCTCCCGTCCTAGCCGCCAGCCGCCATCCTGGGGAACGACGATCCCTTGATCGATGAGCGAGCGGATGATTTCCTCGATGTAGAACGGATTGCCCTCGGCGCGGGAAATCAGGTGCGCCAGCGCCGGCGGCAATTGATCTAGCGCGAGCAAGTTGCAGACCAGTTCTTGATCCTCCCCAGCCTGCAAGTCCAACGGTTTGAGCTGGATTTCGACGTAGCGATGCGGGTAATGGCGGGCCGCAAATTGTCCCAGATCGTAGCAACCGTGGTCGCGGACGGGCCGGTAGAGCATCGCAATGAGCAAAGGCACGCGGTCGGTGAGCGTAAGGCAACGCTCCAACAGCAACAAAGAGGCCGAATCCGCCCAGTGCAAGTCATCGAAGACGATCACCAGCGGCTGCTCCAACGCAATCCGCTCGATCAGCGCCGTAATCGCCCGTAACATTTGCCGTTGCAATGCCTCGCCCGAAAGATACGTCACACGCTCGGCTTCAGGTTCGCTCAACGGCAGGTTGAGGAAGTGCGCCAGATAGGGTTGTATGTCACTCTCGCCCTCCGGGAACAGCTCCGCCATGCAACGCCGCAGTTTTTCGCGGATGTCGAACTCGTTGTCGGTATCCACCATGCGCAGAAAAGCGTGGATCACGTCGGTGAAGGCCGAGTAGCTGACGTGCTGCGTGTAGGAGAGGCAACGTCCCTCCACCCAGGTAAGTGCGATTTCGTCCATGACATTCGCGTGCATTTCGGCGATCATACGGCTCTTGCCCAGTCCGGCCTCGCCGATGAGCGAGAGGATGCCGCCGCGCCCGGTAAACAGGTCGGCAATCAAGCGGCGCACGGCAGCTTGCTCCTCGGCGCGACCCACCAACACAGACCGCAGCCCGCGAATCCCGCGCACCGGCTCCGGCTGCGCCCGCCTCCCGACAATCGTGAAGGTGGGCACCGGCTTGCTCTTGCCTTTCAATTGCACTTCGCCCCGGTCGGCCACCTCGAAGAAGGCGCGCACTTTGCGCTGCACGTATCCGGCGAGCAGGACCTCTCCCTCTTGCGCCGCGCTCATCAGCCGCGCCGCCAGGTTCACCTCGTCGCCCATCACGGTATACTCACGCCGCGTTGCCCCGCCGACGTGCCCGGCGAAGACCATCCCCGTGCTCACGCCGATGCGCTGTCGAACCCAGGCGCACCTTTCTTCCAGCGCGCGTTGCATGTCGAGAGCGGTGCGGACGGCGCGCTCGGCGTCATCCTCGTGCGCCACCGGCGCG
>JAIOAS010000260.1 GCA_019873725.1 Chloroflexota bacterium
CTTACAGCCGTACATCGATCCGCAGCGCCACGCCCACGTCAGCGAGCGACTGGCGTTGCAGTTGGAGAACGCGCGGCTGTGGCGTGATGTGTGCATCGACTACTTCGGGCAATTTGCTACTGGCGCACTGGATTGATAAAATGGTCACTTGATATTATAATGAGACCACAGTGGTAGGAGGTATACCATGACTGAAACCAACGTCGGAGTGCGTGATTTGAAAACCCATCTAGGGCGTTATCTGCGTCGCGTCAGAGCCGGGGAAAGCCTGGTCATCACCGCACGCGGTGAACCTATCGGACGGCTTATCCCCACTGCGACGCCCACACCTGCCAATCTTGAAGCGCGCGTCGCCGACCTTGTCGAAGCCGGTCTGGTCGAATGGAACGGGCAACCCTATGCGCCGGCTGCGCCGGCGGTCGTCAATCGCGGGCCACGCACGGCCTCAGATTTACTCGTCGAAGACCGTGAACCGGAGTGGTGGTCGTACGGCTTGCCGGAAGGAGAAGCCTGATGCTCTACCTTGACGCCAGCGCTTTAGTCAAGAACTACATCCAAGAACTCCACACCGACGCCGTGCGTTCCCTGGTCAAGGACAAGGGTATGGTCGGCACCGGATTAGTAAGCAAAGCCGAAGTCGCTGCCGCCTTTGCCAAAATCGCTCGGGTAGGCTACATAACCTCCGCCGAGGCACGCGCCGCGTGGGAAACATTCTGCCAGGAATGGCCCACTTTGATCCGGTTGCGTCTGACCGAACCGCTCATTACGCGCGCGGGAGAATTGGCGCTACAGCACGGCTTGCGCGGCTACGATGCAGTGCATCTTGCCGCCGCTTTGCACTGGGAAACCTTGCTGGGCGTCCCCGTCACCCTTGTTACTTTTGACCGCCAGTTATGGAATGTGGGTAGAACTGTCGGCATGACGGTTTGGCCAGCCGAGCGGCCATAAACTACATTCAACAGGATACTAGCCATATCAAAACCCGCAAATCGAGAACGACTTTTGATGGATTCTGGCTGGCGCTTTGCGCTGGGCCACGCTTACAATGCGCAACGCGACTTTGACCACGGGACCGGCTATTTCTCGTATATGACGAAAACCGGTTACGGCGATGGCCCGGCGGCGAAAGGCTTCGACGATCGTGGCTGGCGCATCCTCGACCTGCCCCACGATTGGTGCGTCGAACTGCCCTTCGACGCGCGCGGCGGGCACAGCCACGGGTACAAGGCTATCGGGCGCAATTTCCCCGAAAACAGCGTGGGTTGGTATCGCAAGACCTTCTTCATTCCCGAATCCGATCTGGGCCGGCGCATCGCGCTGGAGTTCGATGGCGTACACCGCGATGCCATCGTCTGGGTGAACGGCTTCTACGTGGGCAATGAGCACAGCGGGTACACCAGCTTCCGGTACGACATCAGCGATTAGATCGACAAAGTCTAGCGATAAACTAACAATATCTCATTGAGAAATATACCCAGAGTGGCAGGGTGAAACAAAAGAGGTATGTTACAATTTAATAACAAATCGGTTGGAGCAAGAATGATAAGGCCCCGAAATCCCGACCACTTGACCCTTTCCCCATCCCGACTTATACTATCCCTGGAACAAAAAAACGCCCCGTGATGTGCGACCATCCGGGGCATCCTTTGGGCTACACCCAAAGGCACTTCCGGCGACTGCCGCGCCGTAGTGGGTGCAGGCATACCTTCATCTGTTGTGCGCCTTTGAGGCCAATGCCGAAGATGGCATTGTTATCCAAAACCTTATAAGACCGCCGAATACGATATTGGGCACCACCTGATAAACACGGCTAAAATCCCGAATAGGAGTGGACAATGAAAAGTCAGGCATTTCTAGTACTGATTTTGATATGCATGCTGTCAGGGTGTGTTTCTGGTTCTAACCCGGGAGATGGCAAAACCACTTATCATAGCACTACGATATGCAGAAATTGGATGGACAGTGGTATATCACACAAAAGAAGGTAGCAAGCACTCAATAATCACTTTGAAACCCTGATTGACTTAATCCGGAAATTGGAAGTCGCTAAGGATAAAACCCTATGCCCCAACCCATCACCGCCTACCTGACCCAACTGCGCCAATTGCTCGCTACGGGCACAGCAACCGAGCACACCCACCGCCCCGCCCTGGCAGTCCTGCTCCAAACCTATCCCGCCATCAAAGCCATCAACGAACCGACGCGCATCGCCTGCGGCGCACCCGACTTTGCCGTGCTCAAGGGCGGCTTCATTGTGGGACACATCGAAGCCAAGGATGTCGGCGCGGACCTCAACGCCGTCGAGCGCAGCCCGCAGCTCAAACGCTACCTGGACGCCCTGCCCAACCTCATCCTTACCGACTACCTTGAATTCCGCTGGTACGTAGACGGCGCGCACCGCGAGACCGCCCGCCTGGCGACCTTCGACCGCAACAACAAGCTCAAGTCCACCGCCGCCGACGTCCAGGCCGTGGACGCACTGCTGACCCACTTCCTGGCCCACACCCCGCAGCCTATCGCTTCGCCCCGTGAACTCGCCGAGCGGATGGCGCACCTGGCCCACCTCATCCGCGACATCATCATCGCCGCCTTCGAGACCGGACACGCCTCCAACCTCCTGCAAGGCTGGCGCAAAGCCTTCGCCGACGTCCTCGTCGCCGACCTCGACCAGCCGGAGAAGACCGCTGAATTTGCCGATATGTTCGCCCAAACTCTCGCCTACGGTCTCTTCTCCGCCCGCGTCATGGATGACACGCCCAAAACGTTTACCCGTGCCGAGGCCCAGCACCTCATCCCGCGCACCAATCCGTTCCTACGCCGTTTTTTCTATGAGATCACCGGCCCCGACCTGGACGACGAGCCTTATGCCGGTTTTGTTGAAGACCTGGTGCAACTGCTGGCCCAGACGGACATCGGCGCGATTCTGGCGGATTTCGGCAAGCGCACGCGCCAGCAGGACCCCACCGTCCACTTCTACGAGACCTTCCTGGCGGCCTACGATCCCCGCCTGCGCGAAGCACGCGGCGTCTACTACACACCCGATCCCGTGGTCTCCTTCATCGTCCGCTCCGTGGATCACTTGCTCAAGACCCGCTTCGGCCTGCCGGATGGATTAGCCGACACGTCCAAAGTCACCGTCAAGAACACCGATCCCGGCCTGCGTGTCAAAGGCAAGGACGCCCAGGTGCGCAAGACGACGGAAGTGCACAAGGTCCTCATCCTCGATCCCGCCACCGGGACGGCCACCTTCCCCTACGCCGTTATCGACCACATCCGCGCGCAGTTTATGGCGCAGGGCAACGCCGGGATGTGGTCGGGCTACGTGCGCGAGCACCTGCTGCCGCGCATCTTCGGCTTCGAGCTGCTGATGGCGCCCTACGCCGTGGCGCATTTCAAACTGGCGTTGCAACTCGCCGGGCTGGACCTGGACCCGGAACTGCGCGCCGCCTGGGCCTACGACTTCGGCAGCGACGAACGCATCGGCATCTACCTCACCAACACCCTCGAAGGGCCGCATGAACACACCGGCCTGCCGCTGTTCACCCAGTTTCTGGCGGATGAGAGTGCGGCGGCGAACGAGATCAAACGCGACCTGCCCATTATGGTCATCCTCGGCAACCCGCCCTATTCGGGACACTCCGCCAACAAAGGGCCGTGGATTGACAATTTGCTCAGAGGCCAGTTGCCCGACGGGACGAAGACCGGCAGCTATTACGAAGTAGACGGCAAGCCATTGGGCGAGAAAAACCCCAAGTGGCTGCAAGACGATTACGTGAAGTTCATCCGCTTTGGGCAATGGCGCATCGAGCAAAGCGGCGGCGGCATCCTGGCCTACATCAGCAACAATGGCTACCTCGATAACCCCACCTTCCGGGGAATGCGCCAGAGCTTGATGGAGACCTTCACCGAAATCTACATCCTCGACCTGCACGGCAGCGCCCGCAAAAAGGAGACCGCGCCCGATGGCGGCCCGGACGAGAATGTCTTTGACATTATGCAAGGCGTAGCAATCGGGCTGTTCGTAAAAGCACCGGGCAAATCCGGCCCGGCGAAGGTTTATCACGCTGATTTGTGGGGAAAGCGAGATGAGAAATACCTGGCGTTGGGGGATCTGGATGCAGAGAGCGTATCTTGGGCAATGATCGCGCCGCAAACACCGTTTTATCTGTTTACACCGCAGGACGTGGATTTGCTGGCAGAATACCAGAAAGGCTACAAAGTCACGGATGTGTTGCCGGTCAACGTCTTGGGCTTTCAGACTCATCGCGACGGGTTCGCCATTGCCTTTGAAAGAGCTAGCATCGAGGAACGTATAGTGATGATGCGCGATGAGCACGTCTCCGATAATGAATTTCGTGCGCGTTTTGGGGTGCAGGATGGTTCAACTTGGAAACTAGCAGAGGCGCGATCAACAGTAAAGAGCGATTCCGATTGGCAGAAGCCGATCATCCAATGCGCATACCGCCCATTTGACGTGCGCTGGTGTTACTTCAGTTCTGTAGTCATAGATCGTCCGCGCCGGGAGTTATTGGATCATGTAGCAAATCAAGATAATTTTTCCCTCTTGCTTATTCGGCAAATGCAAGATCAGATACCCTATTCGCACGTTCTTATCGCCGATAAACCGGCCATTGATCGCACATTTGCTTGTTCCAGAGGGGCTGCTTCTGCTTTCCCACTCTACCTCTATCCCAAAGACAACGCCACTACCCTCTTCGACGCCGCCTCACTCTCCCCCTGGCCGCCCGACCCCGCCCACGGCAACCGCGTCCCCAACCTGTCGCCGGCGTTTGTCCAAGCAGTCGAAGAAACCCTCGGCCTTCCCTTCACGCCAATTCAGCCGTCGGCGGTCAGCGGTCAGCCTTTAGCAAGTTTCGGGCCGGAGGATGTGTTGGCGTATAGCTACGCGGTCTTGCACAGCCCCACCTACCGGGAACGATACGCGGAATTTTTAAAGATTGATTTCCCGCGCGTCCCTTTCACGTCGGACGTTGCCCTGTTCTGGCGGCTCGTCGCCCTGGGCCGTGAGTTGATCGCGCTGCACCTGCTCGAAAGTCCCGCCGTCGCCCGGCCCATCACCAGCTATCCCCTCCCCGGCAACAACGAAGTCGCGCCCAAGGGCGGCTATCCCCAGTACACGCCGCCCAATCCCGCGCAGGGCATCGGCGGGCGTGTCTACATCAACAAAACCCAATACTTCGAGGGCGTACCCGAAGCCGTGTGGAACTTCCAGATCGGCGGCTACCAGGTTTGCGACAAGTGGCTCAAAGACCGCCGTGGCCGCCTGCTCACCTTTGACGACCTCCTGCACTACCAGAAAATCATCGTCGCCCTGCAGGAAACCATCCGCCTGATGGAAGAGATCGACGCAGCCATACCGGAGTGGCCTATCACCTGAGATTGACGCACGGAGGTATAGAGACGATGAACACACTCACTGCCAACATCAAACGCGAATGGTTAGCCCGTATCCTCGACGGCTCCAAAAAGATCGAATACCGCGACGCCACCGACTACTGGCTCTCTCGCCTTGAGCGCGTCGGCCCGCCGCCCTTTCACCTGCGCCTCATCAACGGCATGAGTCCCGATGCCCCAGAGGCCACCGTCCTCGTTGATAAAGTGGACATCGACCTCCTGTATGGCCAAATCCGCCTGCACATCGCCGAAATCATCGAGCGTATCCGCTGGGATCCGGCCTGGCACGCTCAATACCCGCCCCTTGCCCCCGAACCGCCCATCGACGACGCCGCTCTCAGCGCCACACCATTGCCTTCAACCGACATCCACTTGACCGTCTCGCCTGAAATACTGGATGCCGTGTCCCTTCACCAGCCACACACCTTCACCCTCCCCGCCGACGAAGAAATTTACACCCCCATCGCCACGGCCCCTGAAGGCTATTTCACCATCTGGCTGGAAGACGGACAACGAACACAACAAGTCGTCCTCCTCAACTTGTATGACCACTGCTTTGGCGACACAATGGAATACACCGTCATCGCTGTATAAATGACTGATCTTCAACCTGTAATCCGCAATCCAAAACTATATCTCTAAGGAGACCATCACCCAATGAACACAAACCCTGAAAAACCTGGCTGTCTTGCCCGCCTCTTCCCCTTCTTGCAGCGTCAATCCGCATCCCCCCAACCTGCCGACTTCCCTTACCTCGCCCGCCAGTGCCTTCTCACCCCTGCCGAACTCAACTTCTATCGCGTCCTCGTCACCGCGCTCGGCCAGCGGTACTGCATCTTCACCCAAATCCCCATCAGCAACCTGGTCTATCCAAAATCCGGCGACCGGAAAACGAACAGCGCGCTGCGTCAGAAAATCGTCTACAAGCGCGTTGACTTCGCCCTCTGCGACCTCGCCACCCTCCGTCCCCTCGCCGCCATTGAGCTTGACGACGCCAGCCACGACCAACCCAACCGCGTCGCCCGCGACGTTTTCGTCGACCAGGTCTTCGCCGCTGCGGGCATCCCGCTTATCCACATCCCTGCCAGCACCAACTACACCCCCGCCGACCTCCGCGCCCTTCAGACGGCTCTCGCCGCCCCACCCAGCCCGCCGCAGCCGTAACCGCACTTTCCATAACGCGCTCCGTCGCCGAATAGAATCCGCGCCTGCAAAAGCGCCATCACCATCCATAATAGAACGTCGTGGCGTCCATATTATAGGCTGCCTGCACTATAGCGTTGGCGAGCAAGATGGAAGAACAAAGCATCTTGCGCGAGTTCGCCCCCATCCGGCACAAGGCCAAAACAAAAACGGGACAGCCTATGCTGTCCCGTTTTGTTTCCTGCTACTGTGTCGTATTTAGACTGGGGCGGCACGACTCGAACGTGCGATACATGGATTCAAAGTCCATTGCCTTACCAGCTTGGCCACGCCC
>JAIOAS010000261.1 GCA_019873725.1 Chloroflexota bacterium
TGCGTGGCTGACGGGACGTATTATACTCGCAATCAGGCAGTCTGTTTCACAAGGTTGGAAGCCCGCGTCCGCGCGGGTGGGGGAGATTGCAGGCGACGCGGCTTCGCCGCCGGCACTCGGCGGGGAAACGCGCACGAAGGAGTCTGCTCTCGAAGGGGAAACGCCGCACCCGCCGCGCGCCTGAACCTGGGTCGTTGGGCGGCGGCAGGCGTAACGAAGAAACGTGCGTTGACCGAAGGCGGTCTACTGTTGAAGGTCAGAAAGAAGCGCCAAGCGTGAGAAATCGGCTGTTGAAAGGCAGAGGAAGCGCCAAGCGCAAGCAGTCTGCGGTTGAAAGGCAGAAACGCCAAGCGCAAGAAGTCTGCGGTTGAAAAGTAGACAGAAACGCCAAGCGCAAGAAGTCTGCTCTTGAAAGGCAGAGGAAGCGCCAAACACCAGCAGTTTGCGGTTGTCAAATGCCGCCCGTGATGGGCCACCCATAGTCGGGTGATGTGGGCCACTCGTGTGCGGGTGGAGTGGGCCAAAAAGGGCGGATGGATCGTGCGTTGAGAGACAGCTCGACCAAGCCAAAAAAGTAATACAACTGTGTTTTTCGCACTGCTCCACCCGTGTTATACTAGGCGCACAGTAAAATTTCCTTATTCCTGTCAGCAGATTAAGCAGATTTAGCAGATTATGCGCTGTAAATCGGTCAAAAATCTGCTTAATCTGCTAAATCTGCTGATGAAAATGGCAATTTTAGTGTGCGGTTAGTATAGCTTGCCGTGATCCACTGAGCACGTGTGGCTGGTGGATTAGGTTTCGTTGGCCGTAGACAAAGTCGTGGTTGTGCTGGGTTCCTCCTTTCGGCGCTGCCGTTGGCGATAACTACTGCCGCGGATGGTCAGCGTGTGGGTATGATGGGTCAAACGGTCCAGCGCCGCGCTCGCTAACAGGTCATTGCCGAAGACCTCGGCCCATTCCTCGAAGGCGCGGTTGCTGGTGATGATGATCGAGGCCCGTTCGTAGCGTTCAGCGATGATCTCGTACAAGTCTTGCGCAGACTGTGGGGTGAGCGGATAGAGGCCGAAATCATCCAGAATGAGCAAGTCAGCCGTGAGGAGCTTACTCCACAGCCGGGTATGACCGCCGCTAGCCTGGGTAGCGTGCAGGCTCTTTAACAGGTGATGCACGGGATAGGACAAGACGCGCAAGTCACGTTTCAGGGCTTCGATGCCCAGGCCATTCGCCAGGTGGCTTTTCCCCACGCCGCTGGGACCACACAACAGAATGTTCTCGTGGCGGGCGATGAAGGTGCAGGTGGCCAGGTCCTGGATCAAGGGACGATTGACGCCCGGCGCTGCCCCAAAGTCAAAGTGGGCGAGTGTCCTTTGGCTGTCACAGCCCGATTGGGCCAGATGCCGCGCCAGGCGGCCCTGGTTGCGCCGTTCTAGCTCATCGTCGAGCAACACGGCCAGGAATTCGAGGGGCGCGAGTTGCCGTTCGACGGCTTGCGCGGCCCGCAGGTCGAGGGTTTCCAGCATCCCTGAGAGACGCAACTGGCGCAGTTTGGGTAACAGCGGATGGGTCATCATGCGCTTACCTCCTCCGTGTCCACGGTGGCGCCGAAGAACTCGGCACTGGCGCGCGCAAAGGCGTGTTTGTGCTCCGGGACGGCGGGCGCTTGGTCGGGCAACGGCTCGCGGTCCAGCGCCGCGTTGAGGATCGCTTTGATGCGTCGGTAGCTGGGATCGGCAAAATGCAAAGCGCGCGCACACGCGGCCTCCAAGCGCTCGCCGCCGACGCTCTCTTCCAGGCGCAGGATGGCTTGCACAGAGCGCAGGCGATCCAGCGGGCGATCCCCCAACAGAGTCTCGACGACTTGGCTGGTCGCTGCACCGAGCCGCGTGGCCACGCGCTGGCAATGCGCGGGCGTGTGTTCCAGATAGGCCGCTTTGGGCTCGGGATAGTCGGCCAGCCGCGTCCGCCACTCGCCCGGCTGAAGACTGCGCTCGTGGGTGGCGACCAGCTCCAGCCCGTGGTAGATTTCGACGATCCGCTCGCTGATGTAGGCGTCGAGCGTCTGTCCCACGTAGCGGTAAGGCACCGAATAGTAGCTTTTGTCGAGGCGCACGTGGCAGTCAGGGTGCACCATGACCGGTTTGACTTCGCGCAGGGTGAACGGCGTTTCCGGCAACGGCAGCAGCGCGGCCTGCTCGTGTGCTTGGAACAGCGCCAGGGGCGCCTGGTGCGTCGTGCCGTGTTCGCGTACCCCGGCGCGCTCCTGCACCCAGGTACGCAAGTGTTGGTTGGCCACCTGGATATCAAGGAACTCGCGTCCGGCCATGAAGTTGCGCTGAATGTAATGCACGCCGCTTTCCACCTTGCCTTTGTGCTGCGGCGTGCGCGGCCGAGTGGGGCTGATCACGAACCCATAGTGTTGTGCCATCCGCCGGTAGGCTTCGCCGAGAATGGGATCGTGGATCAATGCTTGCAGCACCGCCGCTTTCAGGTTGTCGGGCACAATCCGCCTGGGGACGCCGCCCCAACTCTCAAACGCGCGGTGATGCAACTCGATCCAGGTTGCGGTCTTTTGATCGAAGACCAACTCGGCGTACTGGTGGCGGCTGTAGCAGAGCGTAGCAACGAAGACGTAAGCGTTGCGCAACCGCCCGCTGACCGGGTCGTACAGTTGCCCCACGCTACCAAAGTCGACCTGCGCTTCTTCGCCCGGCGCCGTATGCACCCGCACAAACACTTCTGGGGACTTGACCCGCAGCTGGTTCACGAACCGGCGCACCGCTGAGTAACTGCCCCGATAGTGGTGATCGTCCTGCAGGTGCTGCCAAATCGCGGTCATTTCGACGCCTTGTTCGACCCACGCCTGCACCACCTCGCGATAGGGCTCGACACTCGACGCCACGCTGGGTGGTTGCGGTGGCTCGCCCCACGCGGCCGCCAGCGTGGCGGCATCCGGCAAGGGCTGCGTTGCATCCAGGTAGCCTTGCGCCTCAGCCCAGGCCTGATACTTGCTCACTGTCGTGCGCGACAGCTTCAGGTCCTTGGCGATGCGGCGCTGGCTCTCGCCAGCCCGCAAGCGGTAAAGCAATTCTCGTAAGTAGTTCATATGTATTCGCTCCATGTGGTTTGTTCTCCAGATTACACGGTCAAACTGTCTCTCTGGAGAGATGATGCCACACGTGCTAACTTTCACAAACCGTGGCCTACAGCGAGCGACTACGGGTGGCCCACACCGGGCGACTACAGGTGGCCTACACCCGGCGATCACAGGTGGCCTACACCGGGCGGCTATGCCTGGCCCTGACCGGGTGACGATGGCTGGCCTACACCAGGCGGCTATGCATGGCCCAGTATAAACCGGTCAATCACAGCGGTTGAAAGGCAGAAGAAGCGCCAAGCGCAAGAAACCTGTGATTGAAAGGCAGAGGAAGCGCTAAACGCAAGCAGTCTGCGGTTGAAAGGCAGAAGAAGCGCCAAGCGCAAGAAGCCTGCTGCTGAAAGGCAGAGAGAATCGTCAGCCGCACGCAGTTTGCTGCTGAAAGGCAAATGCGGCAGAACGGCGGTCGGACATTGAACAGGTGAACGCGGGCGGTGGGGTCAAGGCGCTCCGAGAATCGGGCGAAGTCGGCGGGGTCTGCGGTAGTGGCGTTGTGGTGGGCTGCGCCCAACATCGGTTGCAAGCGACGCGGCTTCGCCGCCTGCACTCGGAGGGGAAACGCGCACAAAGAGGTCTGCTCTCGAAGGTAGGGCGCCGCACCCGCCGCGCGCCTGAACCTGGGTCGTTGGGCGGCTTTTCGGGTATCTCGGAAAGGAGAAGATGATGAAGAGACTAAAGATATACCGATATTTTCTTTGGTTAACCATAGCAGTCGCTCTAACAGGAACGACCTCTTGTGGTTCCAAAGAGGTCGAGTTGCCTTTTGAAACGATCGAGCGAAATGACAGTCATAGCGCAGAGGAAGGCTATGTGGGGCTAGAACCGTGTGCGGTGCTCGTCACTAACCAGGACGACGTGGAGCGGTTGGAGGGTCTGATCAGCCAGGTAGCGCTAGACCAACTGGCGGGACTAAATTTCGAGCAATATTTCGTTGTTGCAGTTCTCCGAGGACGTCAACCCACTTCGGGATACAACACAATCATTGAGCGCGTCGCTAAGCAAGGTGACAAGATCGTGGTCTATGCCCAATTCTGGGAGCCAAGTCCGCATTGGGAAGTTCAAAGCGCAGAAACTTCGCCATATCACTTAATCAGGGTACACAAGGATGACACTGTGCTCCGAGAGACTGAACTGGTATTGCAGAGCCAGGTAGTCACCCCGACGCCGCCGTTTTAGTTGACGTTCAGTTTGGACAAAGGAAAGGAATGCCCTATGTTCACAAAGCGTTCGTTCAAGATCGCTCTGCTCGGTGTTTCGCTGTTCGCGCTGCTGGCGCTGGCCGGCCACGACCTGGGAGTGTTGGCCGCCCTGGTGACGCCCACACCACGGGCTAGTGGACCGTTCACCTCGCCGCTGCCTCCACCTCCGATCTCCTCCGCGAGTCCGTTCGATTCACCGTTGCCCCTGCCAGTGATCGAGACCTACACTCGCGTCGCTTTGGAGTACATCGCTAAGCGCGACGGTGTCTCCCTCAACGACTTGTTCGTCGCCCATCAACACCGACGCGAGTATCCCCTGCTGGGGCAACAGTTCATGGCCTTCACCATCTTTGACCGAACCGCCCGTCGTGACTTTCACCTGCTGGTAGACCTGAATGACGGCAGCGTGGTAGACGATGTGGAAGCCTTGGAACGGGCGGAAGCCAAGGCCCGCCGTATCAAATACGGCAAACTGCATCCGCTCCTGCACGAGCGACTACAGACTGCCGACGATAAAGAAATGCTGCCGATGGCAATCTAGGTCGGCGGTGAACGTGGGCGCAGTCGCGAAGAGATCTACGCCCTCCTGGCCCGTCGCTACCCTCAGGTGCAGATAGCATTAGCGCGTCACGCGAGCTTCCTCGCCGTGGACGATCCGGCCCTTGCCCGGCAGATTCGGGCTGAATATGAGCGTATGCGTCAAGAGGACATCGCCGCCAGAATTCGACCCTTGGTGACTTATCTCGAAAGCCGGGGCACAGTCTTCGAGACGCACTACTTGCTTCCCTCCATCACCACCACGCTGTCCAAAGAGGCCATCCTGGCGCTGGTCAGACGTGACGACGTGCAAACCATCTATCTGCTCGAGGGTAAAGAAGAGTCTGCACTGGATGCCGCCGTGCATACCAACCGTGTCGCATCAGTCTGGGCGGCGTTGGGGTTAGAGGGCGTTGCCGAACCCACTATTCCCAACATCATCGCCATCGTAGAAAATGGCAACGTGGACTGGGACAACAGCTTTTTGCATCACACATCCACTCGGCTAGTGGCCGCTAACGGCGAGATTGATCACACCACAGTAGTCGCCAGCGCCGCTGCCAGTTTCCACGACACCTACCGGGGAATGTCACCTGGCGCGACCGTTCTGAGTGCTGGCACGGATGGCACAATGTCCGGTATGCACTTTGCCTTGAACTGGGCGATTGACAATGGTGCTGACGCAGTCAATATAAGTGGCGTTTTCTACAACAACACACTCGATCTCGAATGGCTAGATAGAGCGTTGGACTACACGTCGCGAGAACGGGGCGCTACCATCATGGTTGCGGCTGGAAACCATCGCAATGAATACATTGCTTCTCCAGGGAAAGGCTGGAATATGATCACCGTGGGCGGAATTAACGACCAAGGTACCATCAACTGGAATGACGACGTGATGTATTGGACAGGAGGCAACAATGGCTCCTCTTACCTTGATCCAGGTGGCCCTCACGGCGACCGAGAGAAGCCCGAAGTCGCTGCTCCAGCACAGGATATCAGGGCTATTGCCACAAACGATGCGCCTCAAACTTGGTCGGGCACGAGCCTTGCTGCACCTCAGGTGGCGGGGTTGGTGACCCTGTTGATGCACGACAATGGCAAGCTCGAGAATTGGCCGACGGCGGTCAAGGCCATTCTGATGGCTTCGGCGATGCACAACGTGGAAGGAGATAGCCGTTTGAGCGACGAGGATGGAGCCGGTTCTATTGATGCGAGTAGGGCCTATACCATTGCCCACCACTACAGGAGTGACGGCACCGCTTGTTGGGGATGGTCTTGCTGGTGGGCCGTCGACACGACGAGCACCTATCCCGCGCCCGGCAATTGGCTCCGACAATCGTTCTTTGCTACACAGGGAGATCTCATCCGCGTGGCGATTGCCTGGTGGTCGGAGGCCGATCCACCTCCTGCTTATCCTACGCTAGGCGACGATGCCTTGACCAGTAACTTCGATTTGTACGTCTGGGACCCGAACGCGAGTCTCGTGGCATCAGGGTATTCGGCGAGTTGGGACAACAACTACGAGATCGTTGAGTTCAGCGCACCGCAGACCGGTCTCTATGAAATCGGCGCTTACAAATCTCCCAACGGTACGACTGAAAGCGATAATCAAGTGGGGATTGCAGTGTTGAGAATTCAGCTGCCGTTTCGGGTTTACTTACCTCTTACGGCGAGAAACTATCCGTAAAACTGTCAAAAAAGTGTAAGGCTTCTTGTAGTAGAAGGCCGCCCACTGATGAATGCCGTTGTCAACTGATGAATGCCGTTGTCAAGAGGGAGCACCTTAAAAATGCTCAAATTCGAGCGCGCTGGCGTGGTCGCCCCCCCCTACACTGAAAGACGAGAAGAGCGCCTGGTAGCCAGAGCGCCCCTCCCGCCTTCTCTTTGGGGTAAAGCCAGGATAGCCCACAACGTGGGCAGGGGCAAGGCGGTCGGTGAGCCAGCCGGTCAGGACACCAGGCAATACGGACCTGACCCCGTGGCTGCGTGCGGT
>JAIOAS010000262.1 GCA_019873725.1 Chloroflexota bacterium
TTTTGTTTTCTTGCCCCATACTCCGTACTCCATACTCCTTACTCCTGATTACACTTTCGTCATTGCTGCGAACACGTCGCTGATTTCCTGGAGCACACGCTCGCGTTCTTGCGGGTCGTCGCCGCGCACGGCGGTGATCACGCATGAGTTGAGATGCTCTCCCAGGATTTGCACGCTCACTTTGTTCAGCGCCGCCTGTACGGCTTGAATTTGCCGGAGGATGTCGATGCAGTAGGCGTCCTCCTCCAACATCCGTTGGATGCCGCGCAGGTGGCCTTCGATGGTCTTGAGCCGCTTGAGCGCCTCCTCATGGTGTGCGCCGTGACGCGTGTGCGTCGTATGGTCGTGTTCGTGCATAGTTTGTCCTTTCACGAATTTACTTTATTTCCTATACCCCTCCCCCCCTGGGGGGGGGATATAGTAAAGTATACACCTGTTTATTTTAATTGTCAATAGCGATTTGCCTGAATCTGGGGCTTTATCATTCTTGTCACCGTTCCCTTATTTCGCTTCAAGCGGATCGTCAGATCCGCATTTTGTGACTGATCTCAGCTTAAAACGGGGAACTGGCGTTCCCCTCGGAGCAAGAATGATAAGACCCCGCAACAAAGCGTGTTGAGGGACGCGATGAACCTGGTTCGATTTTTGCTGCCAGAGCATCGTCAGCCGTTGCAATGGTAAAGTTGATGCTGGCATAGACCTGACTGATTTAGCAAATTTCAGAAAAGGCACTAAACTATACTAAACGTGCAGTAAATTTTCCATTTCACCACGGAGACACAGAGGGCACGGAGGATTTTTATACGGTTTTCTTTGTGTTCGCGGCAACTTGCCGCCGTGTCTCTGTGGTGAATTTTCAGCGTGTGTTTGGTGTATCTATGGTACGACCCAGCATTGACCAACAAATCACGTTCCTGTACACGCGCGATCTGGCGAAGACGGCGCAGTTCTACGAGCAGGTGCTCGAACTACCGCTGGCGCTGGATCAGGGCGATTGCCGCATCTACCGGGTGAACGGGGAGGCGTACCTGGGTTTCTGCGAGCGGGAGAGCGCGCCGGAAAAACCGCAGGGCGTGCTTTTTACTCTCGTCACGCAGGAAGTGGATGCATGGTATGCTTATCTGCACGCGCGCGGCGTTCCCTTCGATAAGCCCCCCGCCGTCAACGAGCCGTATGGCATCTATCACTGCTTTGCCCGCGACCCGAACGGCTACGTTATCGAAATTCAGCGTTTTTCGGATGATGCCTGGAATCAGGGGCTGTAGGGCGACTTGCCAAATCGCCCTATGCAATAATCTCCTTATTTTGCTTTGCGCGGGTCGCCAGATCCGCATTTTGTGCCACATCTCACCTTGAAACGAGGTACTGGTGTTCCCTTCGCAGCGCGGATGATAAGACCTTGCGCTGAATAGCCTAATCGTGCATATTGCCCTATAATAAGGGTAGGAGCATACAACCTGTATGCGCGTTGCCATTCTCCGTGGAGGTTATAGATGACAGAACAGCACACCCTCGCTCACACCTTCAACGTCTATATTCCGCGTGACCGACGGCAGGCTTTGCTGCGCGGCGAGCCGTTGCCGGATCGCACACACGGGGCGGCCCTGTTTGCCGACATTTCGGGTTTTACCCCCTTGACTGCGGCGCTGGCTCGTGCGCTGGGTCCGCGCCTGGGGGCTGAAGAGTTGACCCACCAGCTCAACCGTGTGTACGATGCCCTCATTGCTGAAGTGGATTGCTATGGCGGCAGTGTCATCGGCTTTGCCGGGGATGCGATCACCTGCTGGTTTACCGGAGATACGTCGATGGCTCCCCTGCGGGCGATGGCATGCGCGTTCGCGATGCAGCAGGCGATGCAACAGTTCGAATCCATCAGTCTACCCGGGGGCGAGACGGTCGCCCTGGCGGTGAAGGCCTCGATTGCCAGCGGGCCGGCGCGCCGTTTCCTGGTGGGGAATCCTGACATCCAATACATCGATGCGCTGGCCGGCGAAACGTTGACACGCATGGCTGCCGCGGAGCACCTGGCAAAGCGGGGCGAGGTGCTGGCCGACCGGCAGACTGTGGCGGCACTCGGCGATGCCATTCAAGTGCGCGAATGGCGTGTGGATGAGGAGGACAGGGCTTCTTTTGCGGTAGTAGAGCGTCTACACTGCGCTCTTGAGGAGTGTCAGGCGCCACCCACGCCCACGCCTTTGATTGTCGAACCAGCGCTGTTGCGCCCCTGGCTGCTGCCGGAAGTTTACGAAGGGTTTACCACGGGGGTAGGCGAATCGCTGGAACTGCGGCGCGGGGTGGTTTCGCTGTTTCTGCGCTTTCAGGGCATCGATTACGACAACGATGAACAGGCCGGCGAGAAACTGGATCGCTATATCCGCTGGGTGCAGGACGTCATCCGCCGTTACGATGGGGCGCTGCTGCAACTCATCATCGGGGATAAGGGCAACTATCTGTATGCGGCCTTTGGCGCGCCGACCGCTCACGAGAACGACCCACAGCGGGCCGTCAGCGCCGCCCTTGACCTGCTCGCGCTCCCGCCGGATTTGAGCTTTGTCGGCCCACTGCAAATCGGGGTGGGGCAGGGGACCATGCGCGCCGGCGCGTATGGTAGCGCTACCCGGCGCACGTATGGTGTGATTGGCGATGCTGTCAACCTCTCGGCGCGCCTGATGCAGAACGCCGCGCCCGGCACGGTGCTGGTGACGCGGGCGCTGCAGGAGGTGCTCCGGCCGGCCTTTGAGTGGGAGGCATTGCCGGATATCCTGGTTAAAGGTAAGGCGGAACCGGTCCCGGTGGCCCGTCCCCGGCGGAAAAAACAGACGCCGGGCCGTTCTGTCAGCTACAGCGGTGAACTGGTGGGACGAGAAGCTGAATTGCGCCAACTGGCACAGGCCATCCAGCCTGTTTTGGCCGGGCGTTTTGCCGGTGTGTTGTACGTCCATGGGGAACCCGGTGTCGGCAAGACACGCCTGATCTATGAACTGCAGCGGCAGCTACAGGCGCAATCTGCCCTGGCCTGGTTTTCCTGTCCGGCGGATCCTATTTTGCGCCAATCGCTGAACCCGTTCCGGTATTTCTTGCGGCAGTACTTTGGGCAAAATTCCGACAATACGGAAGAAACCAACAAGATGAATTTCGCCGCAGCGCTCAACACGCTCATCCAAAGGCTCCGCTCCGAAACGGGTGCTTCTGGCGCTCAGGACGTGATTGCCGAATTGGAACGTACCCGCTCGATGCTGGGGGCGCTGGTGGACTTGTATTGGGAGGGGTCGCTGTACGAACAGTTGGAGCCGGAATTCCGCTTCCGCAACACACTTCTGGCCTTCAAGACGCTCGTGCAGGCTGAAAGCCGCCTGCAACCCGTGATTCTGCACGTTGAGGATGTTCATTGGTTGGATCCCGATTCTCAGGAGTTGCTGGTCACGCTGACGCGCAATGTCCGGGATGTGCCCTTTGCCGTGATTCTCAGCGGACGCTACCGCGATGACGGCAGCCCGTTTACACTCTCGCTGGATGCCGATGTACCGCGCACTACGTTGGACTTGAACACGTTGCCGTTTGAGGGGACTCGCGCGCTGGCGGCGCAGGTGTTGGCTGCTCCGATTTCTGATGCGCTGGCGAACTTCCTCAGCCTGAAAACTGAAGGCAACCCGCTTTTTGTCGAACAACTGACCCTGGACTTACGCGAGCGTGGCCTGGTGCGCCGCGACAATCACGTGTGGGACATCGTCAGCCAGGATGTAGAGGCCGTGCCGGCCACGATCAACGCTGTGCTTATCGCGCGTCTCGACCGGCTGGCGGCGCAGGTGAAGGCCGTCGTGCAGACCGCGGCTGTCTTGGGGCGTGAATTTGAGGTGCTTATCCTCTCGCAGATGCTGCGCGACGATGTCGATCTGCCGCGTAAGGTGCAACGCGCTGAGGAAGAGATGATTTGGTCGGCGTTGAATCAAATGCGCTACATCTTCCGTCACACAATGATGCGTGACGCGGCGTATGATATGCAGCTTCAGACGCGTTTGCAAAGCCTGCATGCGCTTGCGGCTGAGGCAATGGAGCAAGTCTACGCGGAGGAACTGGATGCTCACTATGCCGACCTGGCTTACCATTACGGAAAAGCAAACGACCGCGCCCGGGCTTTTCGTTATGAGCATTTAGCCGGTGAGTACGCGGCAGCGCGTTTTGCCAATCAAGAGGCCATCCAGCACTTTCTCCAGGCTTTGCAGCATGCCCAGTATCTGCCGCTTGAGCAGACGCATGCGGCGCGTCAGAACGTCCATGCGGCCCTGGGCGAGTTGTTGGTGACGACGGGGCACTACGAAACGGCACAGGAACACCTCACCCATTCGCTGGCGCTCGCGCAGGAAGTGGACGATCGGGATGGGCAGGCGCGCGTCTATCGTTGGTTGGCGCATCTGTTTGAGCTGCGGGGTGAATATGCCATGGCGCTGGATTGGGTACAGCGTGGTATTGCCGTGCTGGCCCGGCGCGATACGATCATTGCTGCTGAATTGGCGCTGGTTGCCGGCATGATCTACACCCGGCAGGGCGAATATGAGGAAGCCCTGGCCCAGTGCGAGGCTGCGTTGCCGATTGCCCGCCAGCATAATGCTCTCACCACCCTGGCCCGCGCGTACAACTTGCTCGGTCACATTGCCCGGCTGCGTGGACAGACTACCGCTGCTATTGAGCACTTCCAACACGCTTTCGAACTGCACCAACAGACATCCAATTTGCATGGTCAGGCGACGATGCACAATCAAATTGCCAATGCTTACTTCGACCTCGGCCAGTGGCGTGAAGCCGATGCGCGTTACCGCGAGGCCCGTCTGATCTTTGAGCGCATTGGGGACATCTACCTCTGCGCCGTTGCCGACAACAACTTGGGTGAGATTGCGCTTTACCAGGGTCGGCTGGATGAGGCGCGTCATTTCTACCGGCGGGCGGTGGATGCGATGCATCAAATTGGCGGCTCGACTTACATCCTGGGTGTTTTGCACATGAACCTCGGCCATACGTTTATCCGGCGCGGAGAGATCGAGTTGGCCCTTGCGGAGTTACAGCGCGGGCGGACTTACTTCGAGCAGGCGCAGGTGCGTGATTTCTTGCCTGAACTGCATCGTCATCTGGCCGAGGCTGCGCTGCAGGCGAACGACACGGTCGTTGCTGAGGCCGAGGCGCAACAAGCCTTGACTCTGGCCCGAGAGTTGGAAATGCGCGGTGAGGAAGGCTATGCCTTGTGTGTGCTCGGCCAAATCTACACCGCGCAGGGGCATTTTGCGTCAGCCGCCACGCATCTGCAGCAAAGCCTTGCCATCCGTACAGAGACCGGCGATGTCTACGAAAGCGCACGCACGCAACTGGCGCTCGCGCATCTCTATCACGCGCAGCAGGATAACGCCCAAGCCTGCACTTTCCTGGAGCAGTGTATCCCTATCTTCGAGCAACTCGGTGCCACTCTGGACCTGGCCGAGGCGCTTGCGTTGCGCCAGCAGATGTAAAAGGACATGCCGCTGCCCTCTGTGAGCACGGCAATGTCCATCCGAGCAGGGGGTGTTTCAAATGCGTTGAAAATCCAGGGCTGGCGCGGTCAGAGACCGGCCAGAGCACGCTGGGGCCGGTCTCCGATTGCGCTGGGGCTGGTCTCCGACCGCGCCCCCAAGAGAAACACTCTCATCCGACTACAGGACTTTTGACGATACGACTATGAGCGAAAGGAGGCAAAAGATGAATGAGCAGAAGCAGAATTGGTTTCGCAGGGCAAGCTCCTATCCACGTTTGGGCGTCAGCCTGGTTTTTAGCATAGGACTGTTCCTGCTTTTGTTGTGGGGACTGCGTCACGTGCCTGGCAGCTATGCCTTTGCTGATGATAGCGGGTCGGCCCCGCGCGCTCCATTGACGCAACTCGCGCCGCTCGCGCCGTCGCCGACTGCCTTTGTCCCTGAACCGAACTCGCACTATGCGCCGCGCAATGCCCCTGTTACGGCGATCTTCGATGAGCCTATCGCCGCAGCGACCGTGAGCAGCCAGACGTTTGCCGTGTTCGGCAGTCAAAGCCCGCGCGTGACCGGCCTCTATAGCCTTACCAACTTTTCGCGCACCGTGACCTTGATCCCGGCGCGCGATTATTTCCCCGGCGAGCTGATTCACGCCACCGTCACGACGGGCACGCAGAACATCACCGGTGAACAGGCGCTCTCTGCAGCGGTGTGGCAGTTCCGCACGGGGGTCGGTGGTGGTTACGGGATGTTCCAGGGGGCGACGTTGCCGGTGACGGCGACGCCAGGCCGCGATGTGGCCCTGGGTGATTTCAACAACGACGGCTATCTGGATATTCTGCTGCTCACCGAATCCGAAGGCAGCCACGTGTTGTGGAACATGGCCGGCGATGGCTTTCTGCCCCAACAAGTGCTTACTTCCACTGCTGTATGGGGTGCTGCTGTGGCGCCGGGCGATGTGGACGGTGACGGTTATCTGGATGCGCTGATGGCTACCCAACTCGGCGTCGAAGTCTGGCTGAACACCGGCACCGGCTTATTCAGCCACTTCGACACGCTGGCGAGTGGGTTCAGTTACGACCTGGCCGTCGGCGACGTGGACGCCGACGGCGACCTGGATGTGCTGGTCATCACCGATACGGAAACGCAAGTCTGGGTCAATCAGGGCGGGCTACAGGGCGGTGTGGTGGGCGTTTTCAGCAACACGCTGCCGCCGCTCGTCAGCACGGGGCCGGTAAAGGCCCTCACCCTGGGTGACGTGAACAACGATGGCAGCCTCGATGTGTTTTT
>JAIOAS010000263.1 GCA_019873725.1 Chloroflexota bacterium
CCCCACTTCCCCCAATCCACCCAGGGGAACAATTTGTAACTTTTCCATACGTTAACCTTGTTTCAAAAATCTGTAGCTCTACTTTGAGCCAGATTCAGTATACCCTTAACGCAGTTGCGCGTCAAGGTTAAATTTTTCGTGGGTGCATTTCAGAATGGGGGCGACTTTTCTTAAATTGCACCGCAGAGCACGCAGCGTCCGCAGAGTTGCCAGAAATTTCTCCGCGTTCTCTGCGAACTCTGCGGTTAAATCAAACGTTTATCTGGCTTTTGCCCCCGAATTGAAATGCACCCTTTTTCGTCGCTCATTTGGGGCGCGGGCGGAGACCGACCCCAGCGTACTCTGGCCGGTCTCTGACCGCGCCAGCCCTGGAGCCAAGTCTTTCCGATACCAAGAGGTCGAAAAGATATTTCGACGGAAATCCGGTTCACTCAGGGGAAGTGTTGTTAGAAGAATTCCTCTTTGGATCTACTGAGTATCAACTGACGAAGAGGAGGATGGTGTATCCGAACAAAATCGACGACCGCCGTAAGTCTACCGTTAGCGCCCGCCTTTTATTGCATGCTTGAAGCGGCATCCTACGCTTTCGCTAACGCCTGACACACCGGACAGAAATACGTGCTGCGTTGCCCCTGCACAATACGCTCCACCGCATAGCCGCAGCGCGGGCAGCGCTCTCCGGCCCGGTCGTAGACGCCGAGGTAGTCCTGGTGCTGCCCTGTGCCACCGCCGGGGTAGACGTATTGGCGGTCCTCCAGGCTCGTTCCACCGTTCTCCACGCCCGCGCGCAATACCGCCACAATCGCCGCGTGCAGGCGTTCCGCTTCCGCCGCGCTCAACGTCCCGGCAATGCGCTGCGGATGAATCCCGGCTTGCCACAGCGCCTCGCTCACGTAGATGTTGCCCAGTCCGGCGATAAAGCGCTGGTCGAGCAACAGCGGCTTGATCTCGCCACGGCGCTGCGCCAGATGCGCCGCCAGCCACGCCGGGGTGAAATCCGCCGAAAGCGGCTCCGGACCCAAGTCACCGGTGATCTCGCGGGGATCGTCCACCAGATAAAAGCGCCCAAATTTGCGTTGGTCGATGAAGACCACCCACGCCCCATCGTCCAACTGCCAGCGCAGCCGCGCGTGTTTGTCCTCGCCGGGACCGTCGCGGTAGACGGCAAACTTGCCACTCATCCGCAGATGCACCAGCAGCGTTTGCCCGGTCGAAAGCACAATCTGGATGAACTTGCCCCGCCGGTCGACGCCCATCACACGCGCGCCGGTCAGCGCCGCGCAGAAGACGTCGGGAGCGGGGCGGTCCACCGTGCGTGGCCAGAGCACATCCACGCGGGCGATGGCCTGCCCGGTGAGCACCGGCGCGAGGTGGCGGGCGATGGTTTCAACTTCGGGGAGTTCGGGCATAGACTGTATCTTACTGAAGATCGATTTCACCACAGAGGCACAGAGTTCACAGAGACCTTTAAGATTTTCTCTGTGTCCTCTGTGTCTCTGTGGTTTATCCGTCTTTGTAATGGGTTAGCGTGGGTAGCCGTAGCGCGAATCGTAACGTTGCATCAACACGTTGAAATGCGTTTGCTCCGCGCCGGCCAGTTGCATAAAGAGCTTCTTTGCTTCGGGGTCTTTGGCGATTTGCGCACTGTTGTGGTAGAGCTTGAACGACTTGTCCTCCACGCCGAGCGCGAAGAGCAGCGCGTCCTCTTCAGAGGGATGGGGCGGCAACTCGGCCAAAGCCTGCTTTTCAGGTGGGAAGACGACCGAAACGGCGTCGATGACCCCGACGGAGGCCATTTCAGGGATCTCGGACCACCCCTTACCGGCTTCGAGCGCCAGGTATTGGCGTTCGATGTAGTTGTAGTGATCAACCTCGTCGGCAGCCAGCCGTGTAAACATCGCCGCCGCTTCCGGGTCAGTCATGTGCGCCGCAATCGTCTCGTAGAACTTACGCCCATCGCTTTCCAACTTCATGGCCTGAACCAGGACATCCATCAATTCCATAATTCACCTCGCGTATTTAACAAGATTTACGTATTTATTATATCACAAAAATAAAAAGAGCCGAGATTGCCCCGGCTCTTTGGCAAGGACCACAACAGTCTCCCCGCGTAACGTCTCGGGGGACTTTTGTAGTCTGATGGGTCTTACTCCAAAACACAAACTGCGCCGGGCTGTTTGACCCGCAGGGCCAGCGTCTCCATAATCGAGAAGCGGTGTTCGAGACTCACCGTCTCGACGAAGCCCGTAGCGATGTCCAGCCCCACCGCCAGATCGACGTATTGCGGCTGCGCGGCGATAACCAGCACTTTGTCCTGCGGAATCGAAGGCGAGGCGAAAACGCCGCCGGTAGCCTGCTTCTCCACCAGCTCGATTTCGAGGATGCCACGCCGTCCGTAGACCCGCTGGAGTTTGGTGTAGAGCGCGGGATGCATGGCGACAAAGTACGGTGGATAGAAGCCTGCTGAAACCAACGTCACCGTTGCGGCAGAGATGTCGGCCAACGCCTGGCCTTCTTCGCCCCAGTCGCCCAACGGGAGCGTTTGCCGCCCGGTAACGTTGAGCAACCCTTCCGTCCCTTCATCGCCGCTGAAGATCAGCTTGTCTTCGGCCAGCGCCAACTGCGTCGCCGCGGCCGCGACAGGCGCGGTATCGAACGGCTGCCCGCTATTCATCAGATCAAGGTCTTTCACGGTGATGATGAAGTCTTTCGTCAGCGTGTTCATCGTCAACTGGCGAACGACTTTCGCGCGCACGGGTTCGCCCTCTGCACTGCCGTAGGTGTACAGGGGAACGGTATACGCGCCGAACCCCAACGGGCCGTACAAATCGAGGATACGCCGCCCTACAACAACACGACCGACCACCTCGCTGACCGTCGCATCGATCAACTGCCATTGCGCGTCGGTGAGCGGCGAGGCGCTACGCATCAGAATGTTTTCCATAGATTCGCTCCTTTCCGGTTAGTTCTGTAGTCCAAAGTCGACAGTCAGGTTTACGATTTACGTTTGAGCGTGCCGACGGTCCACACCTTGGTGGTGGGCGCGGCGGCAGGCGACGTGACCGGCTTGAGCCGCTTGAGCAGCCGTCCGAAGAGATTCTCGTGATACAGCTCTTGCCCGCGCGCGTCATCGATGACGCCCTTCGCGCCAGGATCGACCATCTGCGCGATGAACTGGCCGTACATAGCAGCAGTCTCGTTTTCAAGCTGAATGTCGGCCTCCAACATCGCCGCGGGGTCAGCAGGCAGGGTTAGCGGGTGGTGGGTGAGGGGCAGTTCTTCGCCGCTGCCCACCAGTTCCTCGCCAAACCAGCCCATGTGTTGCATTTCGTTGATGGCTTGCGTCATCAACTGGCTGGAGATCTCCTCATCCTTGTCCATCGTCAAGAACGAGTGAACGAGATATTGCAGGATCGCCGCGTATTCGTGATTCACGCCCCACTCAAGGGCGTTCTTATCCACAGCCGCCATCGCGGGCGCGGGGGCCTCCGCCGGCTCTGCCGGCGTCGCCTGCATCGCCAGCGTGGTTTTATCGACGAAGTGCGCGAAGTCCCCGTGGTGCCGGCGCTCATCGGCAAGGATATGCTCGATGTCGGCGCGCAGGTCAGGGTCGGCGATGCGCGCCAGATACCCTTCATACATCGCTATGGCGCGTTCCTCTGCGGCAACGTCGCGCTGCATCCATTCGGGAGCCGTCGCGCCGGCCAGATCGGTGAACCCGCGCGCCGTTGTCGGTTGCCCGCCCAGCCGCACGATCCACCGCGAAAGGATCCAGAGATGCCGCATTTCCTCGCGCGCAATGCCCTCGATTTCGCACGCCAGCTCGCCCTCACCCATCATGTAAGCATGACGCAGGTATTGAATCAAAGCCGCATGCTCGTCCTCCACCGCCGCCCTGAGCATCTGAATTAACTCAGCATTGTTGGTTTGTGCCATAATAGCCTCCTAAAGTAGACGGTAGACAGTAGACGGTAGACGGGAAAAGAGGAGAATGAAACCCTGTCTACTGTCTACCGTATACCGTCTACTCAACTTTGATCTCGTGAGCGTTTTCCCACAGCCCGTGAATGTTGCAGTACGAGGTAGCGACGAGGGTGCCGGGGCCGTTCACCGTGACCGAGCACTTTGCCACGGGATGGGTCCACACGGGGCCGGTGTCTGCGCCCTGCACCGATGCGCCATGCGCGGGGAACTCGAAATGGCCCACCTGATAGATGAATTTGTCGCCTTCAGGCTTGAAGTACAGCTCCATCCAGGCGATGTGGTGGGCCGTGGTGTTGGGATGGGGGATTTCTTTGCCGATGCTGAGCTTGACCATAAACGGCTCACCCGCCTTGACCGTCTCTGGAGCTTCGATGACCGGAGCGTGTTTTTCCTTCTTCCAGTCCGCCGTTTGAATGTTATCACCGAGTTTCATCGTTATGCCTCCTTTGCATATTGATATGGTAGTCCAGTTAAAGGCAGCACAGGCTTGCCACCCCTTTTACTATAGGCTATAGTCTACTATGGTCAAGTGAAAAAAGCAAGGCAAACAAGGCACAGATATTTTACGATAAGTCTCCTACTCTGACTCAGAACAGCGCAGCAACGAGCGCAGCCACTTGTTCCAAAAAGACATTGTCGGCCTCACTGAACGGGGCAAGCGCGTGGGAATCGATGTCGATTTCACCCACCACCGCCCCGTCCTTGAAGATAGGGACGACGATCTCCGATTTGACGTGCGGGCTGCACGAGAGGTAATTCGTTTCCTGCGACACGTCCTGGATCACGAACGTCATCTCCGTGTCGGCGGCCTGCCCGCAGATGCCCTGCCCGAAGGCGATGCGCGTGTGCTCCGTCGGTGCACCCACGAACGGTCCCAGCACCAGCTCGCGCGCGTGGACCGGATCGACCAGGTAGAAGCCCACCCAGTCATAGTACGCGACCTCGCGTTCCAACAGCGCGCAAATCGCGTACAGCTTCGCATCGCGGTCCGTATCCTCCGCCACCACAATCTGGCGGACGGCAGCCAAAAGCGTTGTAAAATCTTGTGTTGTGTTCATCATACTCTCCTCGTAAAAATATAAACCACAGAGACACAGAAGACTCGAAGAAAACATTGAGAATCAGTAAGTCTAATCTTGCCTGGTCTGGATCGCCAGATCACGGGGATCTGGCGATCCCCTTGGAGCATTTGTGGATATACTGAGAACGTTCTGTGGCCTCCGTGTCTCTGGGGTGAAACTCATCGCCTCCGCCGCGCTTTGAGCCGCTCGCGGACGCCGCGCATTTCCATTTCGACGGCCCAGGCGAGCATCTCCGGGCGCGGGGCGGCCAGCAACGGCCAGATGGGCAGACCGCGCGCATCCAACACGGCGTTGGCGGCCTTGATGCCGGTGATGCACGCGCGCTCCATGAACATCGCCGGGTTTGAGTCGCGCACCCAATCCCCGCAGCAGAAAAGGCCGGGCCAGGGGGTGACGACGCCCAGGTGCTCCTCCGGCCTGCCGGCGTGCAGGAGCGTGTGCGTCGCGTCGTTGCGCGTGACGGCGGCGTGCAGGACGCGGCCCTTCAGCTCCGGCCAGGCGCGGGTCACATCGGTAATGGCGTGGGCGAGCAGCGCCGCGTCGGGCATCGCCAAAAGGTCCGGCGGCCCGTAGACGTGCGCTTCGAGCGCGCTGCCACCCGTCGCCCGCCCCCAGCGGATGTAGTCCTCGTAGATGCGGTGCAACCAGAAGAAGTTGTCGAGGATAAAATCGCCGGAGAAAATGCCCGCTTCGGCTCCCGGACGGTTCGGCGCGCGCGTGAACCACAGGCGGATCACGGCGGAGGGCCACCCGCCGGGCAAACGCAAGCCTGCGGCCTGCGCTGCTGTGTCGGGGCCGGCGCGGAGCAGTGTCCCGGTTGCCGGGGCATCTGTCGCCAGGATGAGGTGAGGCGTGGTGATCTCGTAAGGCGCTGCGCCGTCCGGGTCCACCGTCACCTGCCACCCCGTCACCGTGCGCACCAGATGTGTGACCCGCGCACCGAGCGTCACCGCGCCGCCCTGGTCTTCCAGCACGCGCACCAACGGCGTGATGAGGGCGCGGGCGCTGTCGGTAGGGAAGTAGGAGAAGGCCCAGGCATCCCGCCGCCGGAGAGTGTAGAAGCGCAGGAACGCGAAGAAGCCGGAAGCCGGGATTTGGTCGGGAGTTGCGGGCAGCGCGTTGCGCGACAGTCCCGTAAAGAGCGAGGTCATATCCGGCGACCAGCCTTTGCACACGTCGGCCAGCGTCATGCCGTACAGGGGTTGGTCTTCGGCCAGCGGGTCGATGGAGAGCGCCGCCAGCAGTGTGACGACCACGCGGAAAAGCGAGGCGAAATTGCGCACGCTCAACATCGTCCAGAAGCGCGGGCGCGCAAACATGCCCAGGTAGTGGAACGGCGCGGGAACCCAACTGTTGCGGATCGCGCTGCCGATGTCGGCGCGGCGGACGCGCGAGCCGTGGGCGAGCAGCCACGCCTCTTCCTGCGCGGGGACGAACACCGGGCGGATGCGATGCCGCACCAGCATCGCCTGGAAGTTGCGGTACGGCGACCAGACGCCGTGGACGCCATGCTCGCCGCCGAAACGCCACATCTGTCCCGCATGCTCAAAGGCCACCTCCGGCCCGGCCTTGAGCCGCCCGCCGGGGTGCTGCGGGTCGGCCTCCAGCACCAGCGGGCGCAGGCCGCGTTCCGCCAGGTGCAGCGCCGCCGTCAGCCCGGCAAGCCC
>JAIOAS010000264.1 GCA_019873725.1 Chloroflexota bacterium
GTTCACTTTTATCGTCTCGATGATGACTATTGGGCCATTGACGTTGCCGATACAGGTCCCGGCATTGCGCCAGAAATTCGGGACTCCATTTTCGAACCTTTCCGGCAGGGTGATGTTTCGGCGACGCGCGAGCATACCGGATTTGGATTGGGACTTTCCATTGTGAAACAATTGGCTACCCTTATGGGTGGCAGTGTGAGTGTCATCAGTGAGGTGGGCTTTGGCAGTACGTTCACGGTCAAGATTCCGATTGTCCCACCGCAGAATAATGCTAACCAGCAGAGGCCAGGAGGCAGGGCATGAACCAGAAATTTGGTCTGATTATCGAAGATGAAGAGGATTTGGCGACGATTTTCTCTGAGGCGCTCAAGGCGGGCGGGTTTCAAACTGAGGTTATCTATGACGGATACCTGGCTCAACAGCGACTTAAAGAAATCTGCCCTGACGTGGTTGTTTTGGACCTGAACCTCCCCCACGTCGATGGCAACCAGCTTTTGATCCAGATCCGCGACGATCCGAGACTGGCGAAAACCCGCGTTCTGGTCGCCACCGCCGATGCGAATATGGCAGAGATGCTTGACCGCGAGGCCGATCTCATTCTACTCAAGCCGATCAGTTTTATTCAACTACGGACAATGGCCGAACGCCTGGGTTCATCGGAGGAATAAGCCGGGTGCTTGCATCTTCTGGGAAGCCCACCAGCTTGTCGGAAGGTGCAAGGTGGGCTTGACACCCATATCAAACCCGCTACAATATTGCCAATTGAATCGTTCCGAGCTGAGTGCCCGCGCCCCCGGATGGGACGGGCCAAGAGCGAAGCCGGTGGCACGTATTTCAGTGGAGTCCGGCGCTGACGCGCAACTGTAAGTGAAGGGCCTTTGGGACCCTCACAAGCCAGGTCGCCTGCTCAGCTTGTTGTGGCTACACCCTCGCGCCAAGGGGTGGACCTGCGGAGTGTGATACACTACTATCAGGTTAAGCGCCGGCACCGGCGCTATCCCTTGCCCGCGAGGCAAGGGATTTTTTGTTGGTAGCACATCACACAAACGCGGAGGTTAGGATGAAGAAGTCAGGTTTGTTGATTTTGGTCGTCGGGCTGATGTTAGCCTGGGCCGTACCGGTGACGGCGCTACGTTACACGCAGAACGAGGCTGCGTTGGCCTGGTTGCGCGGTTTTCAGCAAGTGGATGGGGGGTTCACCAATGGTTATGTCGATGGCTCGGACCTGGGCGCAACGACTGAGGTGATACTGGCAGCCGTCGCGGCCGGGCAGGATTGCAGTACGTGGCTTTCCACGGCCGGGAACTCGCCGCTGGACTATCTGGCGATGCAGGTGAAGCAAGGTGCAGTGAAAGATGCCGCCGGCTTGAGCCGTACCGTGCTCGCTGCCGTGGCGACGGGCCAGGACCCGCGCAACTTCGGCGGCAAGAACCTGGTGCAGGCATTGTTGGCGACGCAGGATCAGGCCACCAGTCGCTTCGGCGATTCTCTGTATGCGCACGCTTACGCTATGTTAGCCCTGCGCAATGCCGGGGAAGCCGTCCCGCAGAGCGCCATCGACCTGCTCAAGACGCAAATCGCCGATGATGGTGCGTGGTCGCTGTTTGGCGGGCCGACACCCGGCATGGCGGATACGAATACCACGGCGCTGGCGATGCAGGCGTTGGTCGCTGTGGGGGAGCCGGGTACTGCTCGCAGCGCACTTGCCTATCTCCAACGGATGCAAAACGCCGACGGCGGCTTCCCGTACCAGAAGCCTTCGGCGTGGGGCACCGATACCGACGCGAACTCTACGGCAGTCGTGTTGCAGGCGCTCTACGCGCTGGGCGAGCCGATGGGCAACTGGTCTGGTGCGGCTGCTGATCCCGTGGGCGCACTCCTGGCCCTCTGGGACGCAAATAGTGGTGGCTATTACTGGCAGGCCGCGGTACCCTTTGCCAACATTCTGGCGACCGCGCAGGCCGTTCAGGCGGCTGAGGGGATGTCGCTTGTCAACGTGACTGTCGTCGGGGCGTCGCGTGCGCCGCAGGCGGTAACGTCTGCTGTGCCGGTCTCGACCGGTTCCGACGTTCCTTTGTTGCCGGTGTCGGGTGGATTTGCCCCGAGTCGTGCCCTGATTTTTGTGGGCTTATTGATGCTCGGCGCGGGCTTGACACTCAAAAACCGTAGAAGGTAGACAGGCGCAGGATACAAGAAGCAAGGGTAGGGATGATGCAATGAAGCGTGTGCTGTATCGAAAGCTGGCTGGTGTTGGCATAGTTCTGGCACTGTTCCTTGCGTTGTTCCCACCCTCTGGGCTGGCACAGGAGGGCGGACAGAACCGCGCGGGCCTGATCATCGTCCACGGCGACGGGCGCGTGCTGACGCGCTGCGTGACGTTCACCGAAGAACGCATCTCCGGTGTGGCGCTGCTGCAACGCTCCGGGTTGACCGTGGATGCCAACACCGGTCCCATGGGATCGGCAGTCTGCACGATCAACCGCGAGGGCTGTCCGGCCAACGATTGTTTCTGTCAGTGCAAGAGCAGCCCTTGCACGTACTGGAACTATTTCCACCGTAACCCAGACGGCACGTGGGCCTACTCCGGCATGGGCGCTGCCGCGTGGACGGTGGGCAATGGCGACGTTGACGGCTGGGTGTGGGGAGACGGCTCCGCTCCCCCGCCCGCCTTTGCCTTCGACGCGATATGTGGCGTAGAAGCCGTGCCATCGGCAGCATCCCTCACCTCTGCGCCGACTGCCACCCTGCTGCCGCCCGAAACACCCATCCCCACGCCGACCTTGCAGCCAATGGCGCCTCTCTCTGTGACATCGAAATCGCTGTTGGCATTGTCTGCGGCTGCCTCTGAAACCCCCACCGCCACTCTGACGGCTTCCCCAACGCCGACTCCCCCAGCGACTTCCACACCTGTACCGCCGACGAACACGCCGGTATCGACGCCCCCTGCTACAACGCCATCCCCTCGTCCTACCTATGTTCTCTCCTTCCCTGCCGTGGTTTCGCCGGGGATGGCCTCGCATCGCGCGCCAAGCCCACTCCTGCAATACATCCCTTACGCGGTGATCCTGATCTGCATCGTCGGCCTGGCGCTGCTCAAACGCAAGCGGTAACGCTATGCGCCGCCTCTTGCGCGCGTTGATCTACGCGCTGACCACTGCCATCGGGCTGCTTGCGTTTCTGTATCCCGTCATTGTGTCAGGGCAGGCGGTGAACACACCCTTGCTGCTTGCCTTCGTGGTGGGATTGAGTTTCGTTGCGTTGTTGCTCGAAGTGCAGGGCGATGCGGCAAATGCCAAATTCGTCGCGCTCTTGGGCATCCTCACGGCGATGAATGCTGCGCTGCGCTTCGCCGAGGTCGCCATTCCTGGGCCGGGTGGCTTCAGCCCGGTCTTTTTTCTCATCATTGTAACCGGTTACGTGTATGGCGGGCGCTTCGGATTTTTGCTCGGCGCGCTGACGTTGCTCATTTCGGCGTTGATCACCGGTGGGGTGGGGCCGTGGCTGCCCTACCAGATGCTCACTGCCGGCTGGGTCGGGCTTTCGTCACCGCTGCTGCGCCCCTTGGCCCGTTGGCTGCGCGCCGAAGGGCGTTGGGCTGAGATTGTGCTGTTGGCGTCCTTCGGGTTAGGCTGGGGGCTGCTCTACGGTGCGCTGTTGAATCTCTCCTCCTGGGCCTTCATCGTCGGGCCGGGTGCGCCGATGCCGGCGACGCTGCGGGAGACGCTGCGCCTGTACGGTGCTTTTTACGTGACAACATCCCTGCTATGGGACCTGGCGCGCGGACTCGGCAACGTTGCGCTGATGCTGGCGTTCGGCGCGCCGACGTTGCGCGCGCTGCGGCGGTTCCGCAAACGTTTCAACTTTACGTACCGCTTACAGGAGGCGTGAGCGATGCTTCACGCTGCTGCCTGGTTGATCTGGCTTATCGCTGCGGTGAGTGTCGTCTCGATGACGCGCAATCCGTTGTACCTTACACTGGCGTTGGCGGCTTTTATGACGACGGTGCACGTCATCCGCCGACCGGGGGAGACCTATGCGGCGCCCCTCGCGCCTGGCCGTTTCGCCCTTTTCGTGATCCCACTTGCGGCGCTGATTAACGCGCTACTCTCGCGCGTCGGTGAAACTATCCTGGTCGCCATCCCGCAAACGTGGCCCCTCATCGGCGGACCGCTCACCGCCGAGGCGCTCGTCTACGGTGCGCTCAACGGCCTGCTGCTGACGGCGTTCTTTGTCGCGTTCGCCGTGCTGAATCTTGCCGTGCCCATCCGCGACCTGATCCGCTTCATCCCGCGCGCTTTCTACCCGGTCGCCGTCGTGGCCTCCATCGCCGTGACCTTCGCGCCGACGACACTGCGGCAGATGCAGCAGATCCGCGAGGCGCAGGCCATCCGCGGCCACCGGATGCGGCGCTTGCGCGATTGGCTGCCGCTGTTTATGCCGCTGCTCACCGGTGGGCTGGAACGCGCGCTGCAACTGGCCGAGGCTATGGCGTCGCGCGGTTTTGCCGGTGAGACGGTGACGGCCCACCCGGGGCGTGCTCAGGTTGTCTCCATTGTAGGGCTGCTGGGTGTCTTGAGCGGCGGACTGCTTACGGCATGGCAACAAGCGTCTTGGGGATGGGTGCTCATCGTCGGTGGCAGCGCGGCGATTGTGGTTGCGCTTTGGCTGACCGGGCGCAGCGTCCCACACACGACATACCGGCGTGCGCCGTGGGGCTATCGGGAATGGCTTGTCACCGGCGGCGCGCTCGTTGCCCTGGCAGGATTCTTGTGCTGGGGCGGGGCGACGCGAGCTTACAATCCCTATCCTGTCCTCACGTGGCCTACCTTCGACGCGCTGGCCGGAACGGCGTTGCTCGGCTTTTTGCTTCCGGCGCTGGTTGTGGAATGAGTTGGATTCTTGACCTCGAATCCGCACCAATTTCCACGAATAAAAAATAAAAATTAGTGTAAATTCGTGAAGATTCGTGGTTGAATTTCGGGGAGAACAATGATTCGCTTTGAGCATGTGACGTACACTTACCCCGACGCGACGCGCCCCGCGCTGCGCGATGTGAGCCTGACTATCCCGGCGGGCGCGTTCGCTTTGGTGGTGGGGACGTCCGGTGCGGGCAAGTCCACGTTGCTGCGCTGTCTGAATGGCCTGGTCCCCCACTTCAGCGGCGGAACGTTGACCGGGCGCGTGTCGGTGGACAACCTCGATCCGGTCGCCCGCGCGCCAGGGGGGATGAGCCGTGCGGTCGGCTTCGTCTTCCAGGACCCCGAGGCGCAGTTCGTCATGGATCGGGTGGAGGATGAAATCGCCTTCGCGCTGGAAAATGCCGCCATCCCGCCGGCGGAAATGCATGCGCGGGTCGAGGCGGCGCTCGAACAACTCCACCTGACGCCGCTGCGCCAGCGTAAACTGGAGACGCTCTCCGGCGGCGAAAAACAGCGCGTCGCCATCGCCTCGGCGTTGGCGCTGCGCCCGCGCATCCTGGCGCTCGACGAACCCACCTCGCAGCTCGATCCGCAGTCGGCGGCGGAGCTACTAGACGCGCTCGTCCGGCTGCACAAGACCCTGGGGCTGACGGTGGTGCTGGCGGAGCATCGCCTGGAACGCATCCTGCCCTTTGTGGATCAAGTGATCTACCTGCCTGACGATGGCGCGCCTGTGATCGCCGGCCCGCCCCGCGATGTCTTGCCGCATATCCCGTTGTTGCCGCCTTTGCAAGCCCTGGCGCAGGCGCTGGGTTGGTCGCCGTTGCCGCTCACGGTGGAAGAGGGTTGGCATTTTGCAACGCAGTGTTTGGAAGATTTGTCAACGGATTCAACGGATTTTAACGGATTAAGGAAAAGGAAATCCGTTTCATCCGTTCAATCCGTTGACAATCAATCCGTTGACAATCAATCCGCTGACAATCAATCCGCTGACAAAAGCACGCCTGTTCTCGAAATACGCGACCTTGAAGCGGCCTACGGGCCGACGACGGTGCTGCGGGGGGTGGATGTGGCGCTGTATCCGGGCGAAATCGTCGCGCTGTTGGGACGCAACGGGGCGGGGAAGACGACGCTGCTCAAGTGCCTCGTCGGGCTGCTGCGCCCGCGGCGTGGGGACGTGCTTGTGGAGGGGCGCAGCATCGCCAAATGCGACGTCGCCGACGTGTGCCGCCAGGTCGGGTATCTGCCACAGGACCCCAACGCGCTGCTCTTCGCCGACACGGTCTTGGACGAACTGCACATCACATTGCGTAACCACGGCATTGCGCCGGAAGATGCGCCTATCGCGCCGGAGACGCTGCTCGAATGCCTGGGATTGGCGGATAAGGCACAGTGCTACCCGCGCGATCTGAGCGTGGGTGAACGGCAGCGCGTCGCGTTGGGGGCGATTATGGTCACGCAGCCGCACGCGCTCCTGCTCGATGAACCGACACGCGGGCTGGACTATCGCGCCAAAGCGCAGTTGCTCGATCTCTTGCGTGCCTGGCGTGCGGAAGGACTGGCGATTCTGCTTGTCACGCATGATGTCGAGCTGGTTGCCGAGGCCGCCGACCGCGTGCTGGTGATGGCGCAGGGGGAAATCATCGCCCAGGGGAATCCCGCCGAAGTGCTGCGCGCGTCGCCGACGTTCACGCCGCAAGTCTCAAAGCTGTTCCCGGAGAGCGATTGGCTCACCGTGGAGAACGTGCTGGCAGGGCTAAAACCTCGAAGCTAGCACGGCGTGGCAAAAGTCTTGCCCGGCTTAGCT
>JAIOAS010000265.1:0-3162 GCA_019873725.1 Chloroflexota bacterium
TGCGGGCGCGCGGGTTGCAGTTCACCGAAGAGCCGCGTGTGGAATCGTATGGCACGGTCGCCGTTTTCGTCGACCTCTATGGAAACCGGTGGGATTTGTTGGAATTGGGAGCTTGCAGGAGTAGGAGCCAGTAGCGGCGGGCTGAAGCCGCTATTCCTCCAAAACGTTGATGGATCACACCTGGACTGCGGCGGAAGGCACGTTTCATATCGGCAAGGTCGCGGGGCTGCTTGTGGCGCACGGCACTTGACATCGGGATTTAAGCCCTTAGAATGGAAAGGTATTTATCCATTTTATCAAAAGGAGGTTGTAACGCATGGATCTTTTCGAGAAGTGTGGGGCTTTTACGGCAGCCAACGACGTGCGTGAATCTGGACTTTATCCTTATTTTATCCCATTGACCAACAACGAAGGTTCCGAAGCGCGTATTGGCGATCATCATCTGATTATGATCGGGTCAAACAACTATCTGGGGCTGACGATGCACCCCAAAGTGCGCCAGGCCGCGCTTGATGCCATTAAGACGTATGGCACAAGCTGCACCGGCTCACGCTTCCTCAACGGAACCCTGGAGATGCACCTGGAACTGGAACGCCAACTGGCCGAGTGGGTGGGCAAGGAGCGCGCCCTGGTGTTCAGCACCGGCTACCAGGTCAACGTAGGCGTGATTTCGGCGCTGGTGGCGCGCGACGATTTTGCCATCACCGATAAGGACGACCACGCCAGCATTGTGGATGGCTGCCGGCTCTCCTTTGGGACGATGAAGCGCTTCCCGCACAACGACCTGGAGGGGCTGGAGCGCGTGCTGGCTTCTTTACCCGAACGGGGTGGGCGGCTGGTGATCGTCGATGGCGTGTACAGCATGGGCGGCGATATTGCCCCCCTGCCGGACCTCATCAAAGTGTGTAAGCAATACGGCGCGCGTCTGATGGTGGATGACGCGCACTCCATCGGCGTCCTCGGCGGTGGGCGCGGCACGGCGGCAGAGTTTGGCGTGACGCAGGATGTGGACCTGATTATGGGGACGTTTAGCAAGTCGTTCGCCTCGCTCGGCGGTTTTATTGCGGGTGACGATTGCGTGATTGACTATATCCAGCATCACGCCCGCTCCCTCATTTTCAGCGCCAGCATCCCTCCCGCCAATGCGGCGGCGGCGATGGCGGCGTTGGAAGTGATGCGCGAGGAGCCGGAGCGGGTGGTGCGGCTGAATGAGATCGGCGCGTTTATGCGTAAACGTTACCGCGAACTGGGCTTCAACATCGGGGTCAGCGAGACGCCCATCATTCCGGTGGTGATCGGCGAGGACTTCAAGGCACTGCAATTCTGGAAGGCGCTCTTCGACAACGGCGTCTACACCAACGTCGTCCTGCCGCCCGCCGTGCCGCAAAACCAGACTCTGCTGCGTACCAGCTACATGGCAACGCATACCGACGCGCAGTTGGAGAAGGTGCTGTCCGTTTTCGAGAAGGTGGGCAAGGAGTTAGGCGTGATTTAGCTTTCAGCGGTCAGCTTTCAGTGATCAGCTTTTTGGGCGACGGGGCGAGGTTTTCTTCGCCTCGTCGTTTTTGTTGTTGCCATACGTTGGGGGAAGATTCGCGTGGATTGGCGAGATTCGCGGTTTATGCTGGGGACAGTTGAGCAAGCGCCCAGGCCGCGTGTTCACGGACCAGTGCGCTGGGGTGGGTGGCTACGGCCTGCTCCAACCCGGGACGCGCCGCCGGGTCTTGGCGGTTTCCCAATACGATGGCGGCGTTGCGAGCCAGTCCTTCCCAGGTAGCACGCCACAGCGGCGTGTGACGGAAGCGTGTGCGAAAGTCAGTTTCACTCATTACCAACAGTTCTGGCAAATCGAGCGTGGCCGTCTGTGGCGCGGGGACATCGGCGTAGGCGGCGAGCGGCTTGCGATTCCACGGGCAGACCTCCTGGCACGTATCGCAGCCGAAGACGCGCTCGCTCAGCAGCGGGCGCAGGTCTTCCGGGATGGCGCCGCGATGTTCGACGGTCAGATAGGCGACGCAGCGCCGTGCGTCGAGTACGCCGGGCGCGACGAGCGCGTTGGTGGGACAGGCATCGATGCAGCGCGTACAATTGCCGCAATCTGGCAGTGCGGGGACTGGCGTTGGTTCCAGTTCAATGCCCAGAAGCGCCACGCCCAGGAACAGGTAAGACCCCAGGCGTGGGTGTATCAGATTCGTGTTTTTACCGATCCACCCCAGACCCGCGGTCTGCGCCCAGGCGCGTTCCAGGAGCGGGCCGGTGTCTACGTAGCAGCGGGCGGGGAATGGGCCGTGCGCCTCGGCGATGCGCTGTACCAGCGTTTCCAGGTCGCGCCGCAGCCAGCGATGGTAATCCTCGGCCCAGGCATAGCGCGAGACGCGCCCGTGCAGCGGGGGGAGTTCGGGATACGGCGCACCTGCATAGGAGGCGGCAACGACCAACACCGTGCGTGTTTCCGGAAGAATGTTGCGAGGGTCGGCGCGCCGGTTCACGGCGTCTGGGCGCGCCAGGTAGCTCATCCCTGCGGCATAACCGCGCGCCAGCCAGTCTTGATAA
Source organism: Chloroflexota bacterium (assembly GCA_019873725.1). Lineage (GTDB taxonomy): Bacteria > Chloroflexota > Anaerolineae > B4-G1 > SLSP01 > DSWT01. Next base: position 2,554 of record JAIOAS010000265.1, read on the forward strand.
ATGGCCCAGGTTGGTGTTGGACCAACCTGGGCCGCGCCGATGACCGCTATGCTGAGATCGGCGGTCAGTGATGCCAGTGCTTGTGAATCTAGCCGCACCTCTTATTCGCCAAGCGTCAGCATGACGTTGGAGCCACCGGTATCGTCGTTTTTCGTGATGGTGAGGCTCAGGGATTCGCCATCTTTCGTCCAGGTGCCCATCAGCATATCTTCCAGATTGGTGACTTCACCGGCTTCCCACCCACCGTTCTCCAGCAGCTCGGTATAGAACGTCGCAGTGTCTGCGACCGATGTGGGGCAGGAGAAGATGGACATGGTCCCCATCACCGTCACATCGGTGGCGTCTGGGCACAACTCTACACCTTCGGGCAGGGTGGCGACTTCTGTGGGAGGTTCGATGATGATGTCGGCATTGACATCGTAGATGTTCCAACTGAGGGTGAGTTTCCCTTTACCTTCGTCTTCAAACGTGCCGGCTGCCATAACCTCGTAGCGCGCCACGAATTTTGGCAGGTCTCCTTCATCGACGATCCACACATCGACAGTGGCTTCTTCGATCTCGGAAGCGTTGAATGCAGTCGCCATATTCCAGGCGCTGTCTTTGATTTGG
>JAIOAS010000265.1:3636-6677 GCA_019873725.1 Chloroflexota bacterium
GCCTCGGCCGTTTTTTCGACTGCCGCAGATGTCGGTTCGGCTGTGGGTGCCGGCGTAGCCTTGCCGCTAAAGAGCGAGCAGCCAAGTGACAGGACAAACAGCACTGCGATTAATGCGATCCATTGACGTTTCATATATGTCTCCTTTCGTTTTACTGAAGTTCCATGACGCGAATTGCGCGCAATCTGCGGATCGCGCGCAATTTGTAGATTGCGCGCAATCTGCGTCCCTTACTTTAGGCATTGTACCACATATCATGTGAAATGCTTGAGCAGGGCTTTATCATTCTCGTCACAGTTCCCTATTTTTGCTTCGAGCGGATCGCCAGATCCGCGTCTTATGCGCTTAAAACGGGGAACTGGCGTTCCCCTCGGAGCAAGCATGATAAGACCCTGTGCTGGGGCGCCCTATTTTTGCTTCGAGTGGATCGCCAGATCCGTGTCTTATGCGCTTAAAACGGGGAACTGGCGTTCCCCTCGGAGCACGCATGATAAGACCGGATCGCCAGATCCGCGTCTTATGCGCTTAAAAACGGGGAACTGGCGTTCCCCTCGGAGCAAGCATGATAAGGCCGGATCGCCAGATCCGCGTCTTATGCGCTTAAAACGGGGAACTGGTGTTCCCCTCGTTCCCTATTTTTGCTTCAAGCGGATCGCCAGATCCGCGTCTTATGAGCGGGGAATTGGCGTTCCCCTCGGAGCAAGCATGATAAGACCGAATCGCCAGATCCGCGTCTTATGCGCTTAAAACGGGGAACTGGCGTTCCCCTCGTTCCCTATTTTTGCTTCAAGCGGATCGCCAGATCCGCGTCTTATGAGCGGGGAACTGGCGTTCCCCTCGGAGCAAGCAGATAAGACTCTGCTTCTGATTGCCTCGGAGCAAGCATGATAAGACCCTGTGCTGGGGCGCTAAAACTGGACAAAGTCAGGGTTGGTGGCATAATTTATGGATGCAGACCACAGGACCGAAGACGACCTGACTATGCCTACAGGGAGGAGAGTTTATGCTTGACATCGAACTGATTCGTAACGATCCGGAACGTGTGCGCGAGGCGCTGCGCAAGCGCAATGACGACCCCGCGTTGGTGGATGAGGTCTACGCGCTGGATGTCCAGCGCCGCGAGATGTTGCAGAAGGTCGAGACCTTGCGCGCAGAACGCAACCGAGTCTCCAAAGAGATCGGGCGCATGCAGGACAAGGACGCGCGCCAGGCCCGCATCGCGGAAATGCGTGAGTTGGGCGAGCAATTGGCTGCATCTGAAGAAAAACTGCGCGAGATCGAGGCCGCCTTTGCGGAAAAGCAAATGTGGTTGCCCAACCTTCCGCACGAGAGCACACCGTTAGGACCGGACGAAAGCGCGAACGTCGTTGTGCGCTACTGGGGCGAGCGCCGTGACTTTGCCGCGGAAGGTTTCGAGCCGATCCCACACTGGGACCTGGGGCCGGAGTTGGACATCCTGGACTTCGAGCGCGGGGTGAAGCTCTCCGGCAGCCGTTTCTACATCCTGAAGGGCGCGGGGGCGCGGCTGCAACGCGCCGTCATTTTCTGGATGTTGGACGTGCAAACGCGGCAGAATGGCTACACCGAGGTGTATCTGCCGTTCGTCGTCAAGCGTGAGATGCTGGTAGGGGCCGGGCAACTGCCCAAGTTCGAGAACAACCTTTACCATGACGTGGAGGATGACCTGTGGCTCTTGCCCACCGCCGAGGTCGCCATCACCAACCTGCACCGCGACGAAATCCTCACCGCCGATCAACTGCCGCTCAACTACGTAGCCTACACGCCGTGCTTCCGCCGCGAGAAGATGAGCGCCGGGCGCGATGTGCGCGGCATCAAGCGCGGGCATCAGTTCGACAAAGTGGAAATGTACAAGTTCACCACACCGGAGACCAGTTTCAGCGAACTTGAGGCGATGGTGAAAAACGCCGAGGGCCTGTTGCAGATGCTGGAGATACCCTACCGCGTTGTGGAGTTGTGTACGGGCGACATCAGCTTCGGCGCGGCAAAAGGCTTCGACCTCGAAGTGTGGGCGCCGGGCCAGGATGCATGGCTGGAAGTCAGCTCGTGCAGCAACGTGACGGATTTCCAGGCGCGGCGGGCCAACATCCGCTACCGCCCTGAACCGGGCGCCAAGCCGCAATTTGTGCACACGCTCAATGGCTCCGGGTTGGCGATGCCGCGCCTGCTGATTGCGATTATGGAGAACTACCAGCAGGCCGATGGTTCAATCGTCGTTCCTGAAGTGCTGCGTCCCTGGATGGGCGGTATTGACGTGATCCGGCGGTAACTTTGACCTGCAGAGTGATCTGCGAGATTGGCGGGGAATTAGATCTACTGGGTCTGGATTCCCCGGCCTGGATACACAGCGGCAAGCCGTGCCAGAAGTTGCGGCGACAATCAAGCGGGCCGGTCACAGGATCAAAGCCCACGCCTCCCCCCGTACGCGTGGAGATCATGGAGGGAAAAGACTATGACGAAATTATCGAAAGAAAACCTTAAGATTGCGGAGGAACTGCGCAAGCTGCGCGAGCAAACAGACCCGGAGGAAGCCCGGCGCTTCCTGGAGAGCCTGCCGGAGATCGACGACAGCGCAGACACACTGGCACTCAGCTTCGCTTCCCTGAAAGGCTTGAAACGCAGAAAACCGCGCGAAACTGAAACTGAAGAACCCGCCCAAGATGAATGATTACCCTATGGATTTACTGAGCCTGGTCTTGACCCTACGCCCCACCACCACTGCCGCCCTGCCCCCACGCCTGGGAAGGGCCGCGCACGCCATCCTGCTGGCGCGCATCGCTGCGGGGGATGCCGCGCTCGCCGAAGCCATCCACGAGGGCGACACCCCCCGCCCCATCACCGCCTCGGAGTTGATCGGCGGACGCACGGGGGAACAGCGCGTCTCCCCGGAGCAGTCCTACACACTGCGCTACACCGCGCTCACCGCCGAAACTGCTGCCGCCCTGCGCACGGCTTTCACCCTCGGCGATACCCTCACCTTCGAGGGCGTGACCTTCACCGTCGAAGCCATCGCCAATGGCGAA
>JAIOAS010000266.1 GCA_019873725.1 Chloroflexota bacterium
GAGCAGGCCCAACGTCTCCACTGCTGTGAGGATCGTTTGGATCGCGGCATCCATGTAGGCGATTGCGCCGTCATATTGCGCGATGACGTAATCCTTGTCGCGGATGCCCGGTGGCATCCACGTGGCGAAGAAGTCGCGGAACGGCTTGAACGCCATCACCGGGTCCATCGAATGGTTGCGCGGATTGCGCTCGTTGCCGTGGTAGAACATCCGCTCGAAGGGCGCGGGGGGCAGGTAGGGCGCGTGTGGGTCCATGTGGCGCAGGAAGAGGAAGAACGGCGCTTTCTCCTTCGCCAGCCGGTTCAACTCTGGGATGGTGACCGCGTTGAGGTTGTCGGCTTTGGGACTGCGGCCCTCGTTCCAACTGCCCCAACCGGCATAGTCGAGGTAGGTGTCGAAGCCGCGCGCCGCCGGATTGCCGCGGAAGCCGACGCAGGTGGTGTTGTACCCTTCACCTTTGACGATTTCCGCCAGCGTCGCCACCTCCGGGCGCAGCGGCCCCTTGTGACGCAGCGCCACCATCTGCGTGTTAAACACATCCATCCCCGTGAGCATCGAGCCGTAACCGCTGGTTGTGGGGATGTAGGCGCTGTACGTGCGCTCGAACAGCGTCCCGCCCTGCGCGAAGCGATCGATGTGCGGCGTCGTTAGCCTGGAATAGCCGTAGCAGCTCATGTGATCCGCGCGCAGCGAATCGATGCCGATTAACAGAATGTTGGGTCTACGTCGTCGTGGCATACTTATCTCCTGATTTAACTGGAAGATTACTTTTGTTTAGCGTATAGAATAGCATCAATTTCTTGTAGTACTTCGCTGATATCCGGTGGATATGCGGCGGAGACTTGGTTTCCCTCGTGTTTGTGATGCGGGTGAGTCTCAATTTCTGGATGATGCGGGGCATTATCGTAGCGAAAGATCAGCATACCATCAGCATTTTGATAGTGATAGGCATAGCGTGTCTTGATAAGTGCGTAAGTTTCAACGCTTAACTTCTCTACAATTTGCAACCGTGAGTCGTCATAGAAACGAATCACTGCATAGAGTTCGCTGGATTGCCCGACTTTATCCGAACGGTCAAAAATCTCCAGAACTTCAATATCAATCTCATGCCGGGATTGCAGCGTGCTCTGCAAACGAGCTAGATAATGATGCAGTTGAGTCATAGCGCAGATACAGGCAGTGCGTATTGTGTAAGTAACTCAAAGAGATGTTCCATGCTATCTTTCATCTCTTGGTAGATCTCATACTTATTGGCCCACCGCATATACTCGATACGATCTCCCATCTCGCCCTGTTGAAAGCGTTCGAAGAACTCCTGCGAGCCAAGCTGATGCTGTACCTCGAAGTGTGTCAAATCGCGCACAATCTGGATGAAATCTTCGATGGGCGAGGCTTTGTCTAGTGCGTTCTGTAGGATGCTCCGCAAAGCTTCGCCGGATTCAGGCATGGTCTTGGAAGAAAATGTAGCTAAAGGCATACGTACCTCCTTAAGACTGAATTCATCTCTAATCTTCGCACAGGCGTGGCAAAAGTCAAAGGGCTATCCTACACTTGATCAATCGCCGGATCATCTAACCATACCCGTCGTCCCTCGCGGACGGAGACGTAGCACGCCAGCGTCATCCGCAACGCAGCGCGGCCTTCTTCCGCCGTGGCGATGGGGGGACGTTCGCCGCGCAGGAATTCCGCCAGCGGCCCCGCCAGGCCGGCGATGCGCTCGCCGTGATTCGCCGGGCTGGGGATGTCGCTGCACGTCCAGTCGCCGGACTCCACCGTGTACCACTTGAGGCCGCAAGCATCCGCCGGACGCGGGACGTTGCAACTGGGCACGTCGCCGTAGTTCTGCACGATGCTGCCTTTCTCCGCGATCACCTCGACTGTGTTTTCCAGCGCCGGGCAGACGAACGAGCAACTGACCTCCGCGAGCGGCCCGTTGGGATAGCGAAACAGCGCGACGCCGTTGTCCATCGGCACGCGCGGATCGTGCAAGGTGACGATCTCCGCCGTCACCGACTCCGGCTCGCCCAGCAGCCACAGGATGAAATCGATGGCGTGCGCGGCGTCGTCGGCCCAGATGTCGCGGTTTAGCTCCGGCTTGGCGTGCCACAGCTCGGTGAAGTTAGGCCACAGGTGAACGCCCAACCCGTGGCGGCGGCGTACCATGAACACCTGACCCAGTTCGCCGGATTGCAGCAGCGCCTTGATCTTGACGTTCTGCGGGTCCACGCGCATCTGCCATGCCATCGTGAAGGGGACGCCATAACGATTGACGGCAGCCACGATACGGTCGGCCTCCGGCAGCGTGAGCGCCATCGGCTTTTGCAGCACAATCGCCTTGCCCGCCGCCGCCGTGCGTTCGACCAGGTCGGTGTGTAACGAGATTTCGGCGGCGACGATCACCGCTTGTACATCGGAGTCTGCCAGCAGCGCATCCGCGTCCGCATAAGCGCGGAGGCCATACACGGCGCAGTTCTTCTCCATCCGCGCCGCATCGTGATCCCACCCGGCGACGACGCGCACGCCCATCTCCGGGCGCTCGCGCCACCGGTTGCAGTAGGCGTTCACATGTCCGTGGGCAAAGCCGAGGATGCCGAGGTTGACGATGATCGGGGCTATGCGGACGGCATTGTGCCTCTCTTCGAAGATCTTGTGGCCTTTCCGCCTCTCATCCATTGTGCATTTCTCCAGGTTTGTTGTTTGCCAGATAGCGGTGTGCGAGCACAGCGCGCCAGGATTCAAAACACTCTGTACGCTGATTGTATTCGCTTTGCCGTTATTGGCTACTGTGACATCGAGTGTCGTTGTCGCGGTCGATCGAGGCGGTGCAGTAATGATGCGGCCTGTCTGGCTTCTGATGTATTGACAGTTACGCCAGGAATGATACAATTCTGCCTGGGCCGATACTGTTTGTCATACCAGGCCTGTTTTTTTTGAATGGGGGGCTGTATGGTGCGTAAACGTATGCTTTGGGTTGTCGTGGCATTGTTATGCGGCTTGGTCATCAGCTTGAGAGGGCTGCCGCCACAAGTGGCGCAAGCACAAGAACCAGGCGTTAATTTGCTGCGCAACGGTGATTTTGAGGAGGGCGCAGGCGGCGCCTGGCCGTTTCAGGATGGAATCCCTGAAGTGCAAATTGCTCCGGGCTGGCACGCCTTTTATGTGGATAACCCACCTGCTTACGCTAAAATTCCTTTCCATTGTGCTGATAATCCCACCGCGTGCAGTTACTGGCGGCGGCCAGAATTCCGAGGCGTTAGCGCAGCAGAATTTTCTTACCGTGTTTATCAGGGTTTCCTATCTCAGAAGTATTTCACCTTCGCCGGGCAGCACGAGGCCGGACTTTACCAGCAGGTTGGCGGAATCACGCCTGGGGTCCGATTGCGCTTTAGCGCCTATATGGTCACCTGGTCATGTGCGCCCTCAGCAGAACGCTGGAATTATTGTCCTACTGCGCCGCTTTCCAACAACCCTTCGCCTATGCATGCCAAAGTCGGTATTGACCCCACCGGCGGTACCAACCCCTGGTCACCGAATGTGGTTTGGTCGCCGGAGCTTAACGCCACCGACAACTGGACATATTTTTCTGTCGAAGCGGTGGCTGCTAACGTTACGGTGACGGTATTCACCTATACCTGGGCAGATTGGGCCGATCAACTCTTCCGCGTCAATAACGACGTGTATCTCGATACCGCCTCGTTGGTGGTGGTGGGCGATCCAGTGCCGACTCCCGAACCTACCACAGCTCCGGCGCAACTCGTTGTTCAAGCAACTGCTGCGGCATACGTCCCTGCTCCAACAGCGACGCCATTGCCCGATGGTAGCATCGTTCACACCGTGCGTGCGGGTGATACCCTTTACGCGATTGCCTATGATTACGATGTACCGGCCGATCAAATCATTGCGCTTAATGCCATTTCTGATCCGGGATGGCTTATCGTCGGCCAGGAGTTGATTATCTCCAGGCCGGGAGGCGTGATCGCAGCTGCAGCAACCCCGGAAACCGCCATAACGCCGCCCGCCACCTTGCCTTTGCCTGAATCTACTCCCCAGGTCCAGGCGCAAACGGATGTACCGGCAGGTGGAAAGTTGTGTGTACTCGCTTTCCAGGACGTGAACCAGGATGGTTTGAAACAATCCGAGGAACTGCTATTGCCGGCGGTCACGTTCACCATCCGGGGCGCTGCTGGTGAACCGGCGCGCCACACTACCAATGGCATCCAGGAACCGTACTGTCTGGATGCGTTAACCGGACAATATCAGGTTATTGCACAAGCAGCCGGTGGTTACAAGGCCACTCTTGGCAATGCCTATCTGCTCATGGTCGATCAATCCGGGCCTACTAACCTGTCTGTGGGATTTGTGCCCGATGGCACAGCGTCGTCGGTCTCAGCCCCTGAGGAGACTCAGACATCTCAGGAATCTTCATCGGTCCAAAGCAAGACTTCGTCACACCTGCCGCTCATCCTGGGCATCACGACTGTGGTGCTGCTGTTAGCTGCGGGTGGCGTCGGTTTCTTTGTCTTGCGCCGCCGTTGAACTACATCTGGAATTTGCACAGTTTACCGAATTGGACGCAGATTCACACTGATTTTCGCGGATCGATAAGAGTTATCTGCGTGAATCTGCGAAAATCAGCGTCCAATGCCACTTTTATGACGGACGGTGCGCAGGCTCTGAATTCATAACGCCGCCCGGCAAATCGCCTCAAGGTCCGCTTGCGTGCATGGCCGTGGATTCACGGTGATGTTGCCGCTCTTGATCGCCTCGGCGCATACCTGGGGGATCATGGCCTCTGTCAACCCTAGCGCGCCTAAGCCCGGCGGGATGCCGATCTCTGCGTTGAGGGCACGCACGCGCGCGATGGCAATCTGGCTGGCGGTCAGCGGGTCTGCGTCACCTACTCCCAGGGCGCGGGCGACATCGGCGTAGAGGGTGGGATTACCCTGCTGGTTGAACGCCATCACGTGCGGCAGGAGCACCGCGTTCCCCGCCCCATGCGCGATCTTGAGCTGCCAACTGCCTAACGGCATTGCCAGCGCGTGGACGATGCCGAGCCGTGTTGGATTCATCCCCATACCGGCGAGCAGGCTCCCCAGGAACATCCCATAGCGCGCTTCGCGATCTGCGCCGTCTTGCACCGCGCGCACGAGAAATTCCCCGATCAGTTCGATGGCCCGGTAGGTCAACGCCGCTGAAATCGGTTGGTACGACAGGTTGGTGTAGGACTCGATCGCGTGGGTGAGTGCGTCCATGCCGGTTGTCGCCGTGAGGAACGGCGGCAGGCTGAGCGTAAGCGCGGGATCGGCGAGCGCCACGCGCGGAAACACCAGCGCCCCGCCGATGCCGATCTTTACCTGGCTGTCGTCGTCGGTCATCACCGCCCAATAGCTCACCTCGCTGCCTGTTCCCGCCGTCGTCGGGATGGCGATGACCGGCAGGCCGGGATGGCGGAGCTTGTTCAGCCCGGCGTATTGCGTGAGCGGCGGCGGATTTGTCGCACCAAAGGCGACTGCTTTGGCTGTATCCAGTGAACTTCCGCCGCCCACGCCCACGACGAGATCGCACTTTTCGGCGCGCCACATTTCCACGGCGCGCTCCACCGTTTTGGAGCCGGAATCCTGTGGCACGTCGTCGAACACCACTGCGGGTATCCAGGCCTCGGCCAATGCCTCAATGACCTGATCCACGATACCGGCGGCGTGCACCCCCTTGTCGGTGACGATCAACACGCGCTTGCCGCCCAGTTCGGCCACCTTCTCCGGCAGCCGCTTTAACACGCCAAAGCCAAATAGGACTTCTGGGCCGATTGCAGGGAAGCTGAAAACCTGATTGTATTCTATGCTTTTCACCTTGAACCCTCCCCGATGCACAATCAAAACTCTAAATCTGTGTTATCATGCCTTGACCGCGGAAGAAGGTGGGGAAAAGGCGCAGTCTGCCTCTCAACCTTCACTTTATCCTTGTATGCGCCGCGTGGGAATTATAGCAGAGTCTCGAAGGCTTACCAAACGGGGCAGATCCCTTTGCCGGGTCTTATCATTCTCGTCGAAGTTTCCTTATTCTGTTTCGAGCGGATCGGCAGAACCGCGTGTTATGGCCTGAAACGGGGAACTGGCGTTCCCCTCGGAGGAGCAAGAATGATAAAGCTCTGGATCCCCTCGTTTGCCGGATAGAAAATCTGCTGAATCGGCTCAATCCGCTGACGAGAAATAGGGGCATGACGATGATCAACAATCCATTAGTGCTGACATTGCGGAAATTGCGAGGCAATGCCCGCGCGTGCGTGTATACTGAACCGTTGTGGGGCATTCCGTTCAACCTCTACTCACCCTACGTTTCGGTGTATATGCTGGCGCTCGGTTTGACCGATGCGCAGATTGGGCTGTTGACCAGTATTGGCCTGGTTTTGCAGGTCTTCTGGGCGCTGATGAGCGGCCCGATCACCGACAAACTGGGGCGTAAGCGCACCACGCTCATTTTTGACATCATCTCGTGGAGCATCCCGTGTTTGATCTGGGCCATGGCGCAGAACTTCGCCTACTTCCTCGTGGGTGCGATTGTCAATGCGGTG
>JAIOAS010000267.1 GCA_019873725.1 Chloroflexota bacterium
GGCCGTAGACCTCCGAGATCTCCTTGCCCTCGGCCAAGTCTCTGGCGATTCCCGCCTGGTCTCGGCATGCGGTGCACCAAGTCAGTCGTTCAGCGATCCGCTGGGATGCCTGAAGGATGAGTTTCATGGGAATACCTCCTTTTCAGAGTTCTTCCCATGGTTATTTATGCTCTTTTTGACCGGATGGCCAGCGAAAAACGAACGTTGCGTCCCTGATTATGATGGGTTGCCAGGATTCGCCGTCCTATCCGGTCGTTCCAGCACACGACGGCCCGGCCTGCTATATCGAATATCCAGGGTGTCTCAAATCTATTGACACATTCCGACTCTCCGAATATTCTATTCAAACCGAATGTATGAGGAAACGCCTTCTAACAACCGCATAAACTCGGACTGGCAATTCCGCTGCGCTCCATCGCCAGCCGGTTATGCGGAGCGTTACTCTCACCATCGGGCCTTACGGCCCTCAATCGGGCCTTACGGCCCTCGAAAGGATCCTCGAGTTAACCTTCGCCTTTCGCTTGGAGCCGTACCATGGGACAGATCGGCGTCAAGTACTTTGTCCGTCGCAGTTTTTCCCTCCATCGTCCATCCGAGATGGACAAAGTTCTTGACCCCGCCCTTACGTCCCATGGTGTTCTGGAATCAGCGACGGCGAAGGGAGCGCGACTGTTTCGCTCTGGCTCAGAGAGCTGTTCGCCTTCGAGCGGGGTTGCTAGCCGGGAGGGCGGCGCGCCCCACGCTCATGCCTTCTATCCTCACATAGAGAAACCTAGATTTCATGCGCTTCTCCGAGCCATTCTATATGAATCAAGTTAAAGCGCCGAGCCGTGGACGAGGCGGTCAGTGGAGGTTTAGAGGTGCAATGGACCGTAACCAGGGGATCATGCCGACCGGGTTGAATTTTGCCCTTTTCTCCGTCGATGAAGCCGCCGGCGGCATATCCCCATAGTTCGGTTTCGCAACCTACGGAGCTTGGCCATGTCCAATGGAGCCATCGAAAAAGTTAGCGGCTTCGTCCCAGAGGTCTGGTTCGACCTGATTGCCCGTGTCGTGCCCGGCACCGTCATCGTATTGGCGACATCCTCGACGGACATCAGTTTGGACCTATCTTTCGGCAACTTCGCCGGTGGGTTGGTCGGGGTCTACGTCGTCGGCTTCGCATTCGACGTCATTTCCGAGGGGTTGTTCGGCTGCATCTTCCGCATATTCTCGCGCTGGACGAAGTGTTTCTACACGTACAGGCAATTGTCGGACAAAGTGGAGCTTCTCGCGGCAAACCAGCGAAATGTAATCGTCAAGATGGAAGCCGAAGCCGTCCTGGCGAGATCTTTGTTCTTCTACTTCCTCATCCACCTCTTTCTAACGGGTCTGTCATGCTTTTGGGCTGACGGGAAGATTCCCTGGGAGCCGCTATCGATAATCAAGTTTCACCCGTGGTCCGTGTCGGCACTCTTAGGATTCATCGCCATTGTTTGCTGGATCAGGATGCACAAAAGCACGACTCAGCGGATCAAAGCAATGCTGAACGAGTCCTAACCTGAGACCGAACCAAGCGGTGAACCGGAGCCGCCGGTCGCGTCGGTCCTGGAGTCAATGTTTTTGGCGGCGGCCCGCTTACCGCGACCGTTAGACGCCCCTGACAAACGCAGCGGAACGATCTGATGAGGTAGCCATTGGCAAAGCGAAAGAACAGCACAGAGGTATCGGAAGCAAGCGCCGCCACCGTGGGCTACGAAGCCCAACTATGGCAGATGGCCGACGCATTGCGCGGCTCGATGGACGCCGCCGAATACAAACACGTCGTGCTCGGGCTGATATTCCTCAAGTATATCTCGGATGCCTTCGAGGAGCAGCACGCCAAGCTCGAAGCTGAACGCGCGCAGGGCGCCGACCCCGAAGACCCGGACGAGTACCGCGCGCAGAACGTCTTCTGGGTGCCGCCCGAGGCGCGCTGGGCACATCTGAAAGCGCAGGCGAAGCAGCCCACCATCGGCCAGATCGTGGACAACGCGATGGCCGGTATCGAGCGCGACAACCCGGCGCTCAAGGGCGTGCTGCCCAAGGACTACGCTCGCCCCGCGCTCGACAAACAGCGCCTCGGCCAGCTCATCGATCTCATCAGCAACATCAAGGTGGGCGACGAGGCAAGCCGCGCCAAGGACGTGCTCGGCCGTGTTTATGAGTACTTTCTCGCTCAGTTCGCAAGCGCCGAGGGCAAGAAGGGCGGCGAGTTCTACACGCCGCGCTGCGTGGTCAAGCTGCTGGTCGAGATGCTCGAGCCCTACCGCGGCCGCGTCTACGACCCCTGCTGCGGCTCCTCGGGCATGTTCGTGCAGTCGGTGGAGTTCATCCGCGCCCATGCCACGGGCAATAGCAAGGGGGGTAAGGCAAAGGCCGACATCTCGATCTACGGCCAGGAGTCGAACTATACCACTTGGCGGCTCGCCAAGATGAACCTCGCCATCCGCGGCATCGAGGGCCAGATCGCCCACGGCGACACCTTCCACAACGACCGATTCCCCGACCTCAAGGCCGACTTCATCCTCGCCAATCCGCCGTTCAACGTCTCGGACTGGGGCGGCGAGCGCCTGCGCGACGACAAGCGCTGGAAGTACGGCGTGCCGCCCGTGGGCAACGCCAACTTCGCCTGGGTTCAGCACATGGTGCATCACTTGGCACCCGCGGGCGTGGCCGGCTTCGTGCTCGCCAACGGCTCGATGTCGTCCAATCAGTCGGGCGAGGGCGAGATCCGCAAAAACCTGATCGAGGCCGACCTCGTGGACTGCATGGTGGCGCTGCCGGGCCAGCTCTTCTACTCGACGCAGATCCCAGCGTGCCTGTGGTTTCTCGCACGCGACAAATCCGGTAGGGGCGGATCGCAATCCGCCCTTACACGCGACCGGCGCGGTCAGGTGCTCTTCATCGACGCCCGCAAGATGGGCCGCATGGTGGACCGCACACACCGGGAACTCACCGACGAGGACATCGCCAGGATCGCGAACACCTACCACACCTGGCGAAGTCGCGCCGAAGCCTTGGCGAAGGCGGACGCGGCTCCCTACCAGGACGTGCCCGGCTTCTGCAAGAGCGCCACACTTGAGGAAATCCGCAAGCACGGCCACGTACTCACCCCCGGCCGCTACGTCGGCGCGGCGCCGCAGGAGGACGACGGCGAGCCGTTCGAGCAAAAGATGCAGCGGCTCGTGGCGCAACTGCGCGCGCAACAGGCCGAGGCGGCAAAGCTCGATGCCGCCATCGCCGCCAACCTGAAGGAGCTGGGGTTTTGGGCAGAGCGGCGATGACGCCACAGATGCTACGAGCTCTGATTGCGGCGGGCGAGACGCTGGCTGTTGAGTTTAAGGGTGAGGAGCGCCAGCCGCTGAACGATCGCGACCTCATCGAGGCCGTCGTGTGCCTCGCCAATCGGATTGGCGCGGAGCCCGCGTGGCTTCTCATCGGCGTCGAAGACGACGGCCGCATCACCGGCGCCCGGCCGCGCCACGGTGACTCGACGGACCCAGCCCGACTTGCCGCCCTGATTGCGAATCGCACCCGCCCCTCGATTGCCGTGGAGGTTGCAAACGCCATCCTCAACGACAAGCCTGTGCTCGTTATCGAAGTGCCGCCGCAGCGCCAGACCGTGGCCAGCAGCGATGGCGTGTTTTTGCGTCGGACTTTGGGCGGCGACGGCAGGCCAGCGTGTGTGCCCATGGACGGCTCTGCCGTGCAGGCGCTGCAGGCCGACCGGGGGCTGCTGGACCCCTCCGCTCAGATCGTTGCCGCCGCGCGCTGGGAAGACCTCGACCCGCTGGAGTTCGAGCGCTTTCGGCGCAGCGTGCGCGAGCGGCGCGGGCGTAGCGATGAATCTCTGCTCGATCTGCGCGATCTGGACCTGGCCAAGGCGCTCGGCGTGATCGACGCCAACGGCGAGGTGCGCGGTGTGCGGCTTGCCGCCCTGCTGCTGTTCGGCAAGGAGGACGCGCTGCGTCGCTTCGTGCCCGGCCACGAGGTGGCCTTTCAGGTGATGCGCGGGCTCGACGTTGAGGTCAACGACTTCTTCCGCTGGCCGCTGCTGCGGGTGATGGAGGAGTGCGAAGCGCGGATCCGCGCCCGCAACCGCGAGCAGGAGCTGATGGTAGGACTGCTGCGCGTCGGCGTGCCCGACTATCCCGAGCGCGCGTTGCGCGAGGCGCTGGCTAATGCGCTGATCCACCGCGACTACCTGCGTCTGGGGGCGGTGCACTTCCAGTGGCAGAGCGAGCAGATCGAGATCACCAGCCCCGGCGGCTTTCCCGAGGGCGTGCGGCTCGACAACCTGCTCGTCACCGCGCCGCGCCCGAGGAACCCGCTGCTCGCCGACGCCTTCAAGCGGGCCGGTATCGTCGAGCGGACGGCGCGCGGCATCGACACCATCTTTTACGAGCAACTGCGCAACGGCCGCCCCTCACCTTCGTACGAGCGCAGCAACGAAGCCACGGTGAGCGTCGTCATCCCGGGCGGGGCGGCCAACCTCGACTTCGTGCGCCTGCTGGTGACCGAGGCGCAGCAAGGGCGCGATCTGGCGCTCGACGAACTCTTGATCCTCAACGCGCTATGGCAGGCACGCAGCGTAACCACCGACGAGGCCGGCCGCCTCGTGCAGAAGCCGGAGGCCGAGGCGCGCGCCGCACTTTCGCGCCTCGTCGAAGCGGGGCTCGTCGAGGAGCGTGGCCAAAAAAAGGGCCGCACTTGGCACCTTTCGGCCGCGACCTACCGATTGCTCGGCGACAAGGCCGGCTACGTGCGCCAGCGCGGCTTCGAACCGCTGCAGCAGGAGCAGATGGTGCTGCAGTACGTGGAAAAGCACGGGCGGATTACGCGGCGCGAGGCGGCGGAGCTGTGCCGGATCGGCCCGTACCAGGCCACGCGACTGTTGTCGCGTCTCGTGGACGATGGACGCCTGCGCCGGCACGGCACGCGAAAAGCGGCCTGGTATGAGCGGGGAGCAAAGTTATGAGCGCGCTCATAAATCGCCCATTCCCGCTCATAAGGTCAGGCCCGCAGGGTCCACGGGTCTACGGGCGTGGTCATTCGTCCCTGGTGACCAGTGTTGGTCTCATCAAAATCTCACGCGAAAGCATGGGAAATGCGGGCGTGCGTTTTTTTGCGCGGCACGTGCATTTCGCGGCCTTGGTGGCGGAGCAGCAGGCCGAGGCGGCGAAGCTTGATGCCGCGATTGCCACCAACCTGAAGGAGCTGGGGTATGGCGGGTGAGTGGCGCAAGACGGTGCTTGGCCAACTAATGTGCTTCGCGAATGGTCGCTCAAGCCCTGAGCGCACACATGGATTGCCTTACCCGGTCTACGGCTCCAACGGAGTAATTGGATACGCCGCCGAAGCCAATGCTGACGAAAGCTCAATCATCATTGGGCGAGTGGGTAGTTACTGCGGTTCGCTTTACTTCAGCAAGCAACGCTGCTGGGTGACAGATAACGGGATTCGTGCCACTGCTCTGGGCAACAACAATGCAAGATTCTTGTTCTATCTGTTAAGCACGCTAGACCTTAATAACTGGAGGGCGGGTTCGGGGCAGCCGCTACTGAATCAGGACATCCTTAGCCGTATTCCTGCTTCGGTTCCGGAACCTGTCGAACAACGTGCCATCGCCCACATCCTCGGGACGCTGGATGACAAGATCGAGCTGAACCGGCGCATGAGCGAGACGCTGGAGGCGATGGCGCGGGCGCTGTTCAAATCGTGGTTCGTGGACTTCGACCCCGTCCGCGCCAAGATGGAGGGCCGCTGGCGCAAGGGCCAAGCGCTGCCCGGCCTGCCCGCCCACCTCTACGACCTCTTCCCCGCCCGCCTCGTCGACTCCGAACTCGGCGAGATCCCGGAGGGATGGAAGGTCGGACGTGTTGATGACGAATTCGACCTGACAATGGGGCAATCGCCGCCTGGCGAAACCTATAACGAGACCGGCGAGGGCATGCCGTTCTACCAAGGGCGGGCCGACTTCGGAGCGCGGTTCCCCAAGCGCCGCGTTTATTGCACGGCACCAACCAGGTTGGCAAAGAAGAACGACACGCTGGTCAGCGTCCGAGCTCCTGTCGGTGACATCAACATGGCTGGCGAGGATTGCGCGATAGGCCGCGGGGCCGCAGCGACTCGACACAAGAGCGGCAGCCGTTCTTACACGTACCAGTTCATGCTCGGTCTTGAGAGAATATTCGCCCGGTTTGAAGCTGAAGGCACTGTTTTTGGGTCGATTAGCAAGAAAGACTTTCACGCGATCCCGTGCGTAGCCTCACCAACACCGGTCGTTCGTGCCGGAATGTGTCAATAGATTTGAGACACCCGGTTCAAGAAATTAGAGAACTCCGTGACGCTTGACTTACCCTTTGACAGGAGTTTACGAGACGAAGGGGTCAAAATTCCAGAAAATTAAGTATGACAATAAATTACGCGGCTAATTTTTGTAAGACCCCACTGCTCACTCGGTGGCCAAAGGCACTCAGGATTTGAGCCTGCAGTTCAGTTGGTTCTTCGATGATTCGATTCGGCTTCTCATGGCCT
>JAIOAS010000268.1 GCA_019873725.1 Chloroflexota bacterium
TTTCACGAGCGCCCTATCCACAAGACCAACCCCACCGTTTCGCGCGAACTTGTCGAGGTGATCAACAAAGCGTTGGAATACGACATCAACAAGCGCTGGGGGTCGGCGGAAGAATTCCGGCGCGCTTTGGCTGGTAACCTTTCGAGCAAGATTGGGAACGGAACGTTGGGGGACAAGACGGCAACCTTCGACACCGGTGTAGTCAAGCCGTTGTGGAAGTTTGCCTGCGAAGACGAAATCCGCGGGTCGGTGACGGTGGCTGAGGGGATGGTCTTTGTGCCTTCATACGACCATAATGTGTATGCGCTGGCCGAAGATAATGGCAAATTTGTGTGGAAGTATCCTACCGAAGGTGGAATCGCCTCCAAGCCCTGGGTCTCGGAGGGGATGGTCGTCTTCGGCTCGACTGACAAAGTAGTTTATGCGGTAGATACTAAAAGCGGGCGCTTGTTGTGGACGACGCCAACGCAAGGCCGCATTTTCTCCTCTCCTTACGGCGAGTTGGGGCACATTTTTATCGGCTCTGACGACCACCAGATTTATGCCATTCACCAGCTATCTGGTCGGCGTGCGTGGACCTATGCGGCGGACGGCGAGATCCGTTCGCGCCCGTTGGTGGCAGAGAGTTTGATTCTCTTTGCCTGTCAGATGGGCACGGTTTATGCGTTGGGGTTGAATCGCGAACCACGCTGGCGTTTCCGTGCGCGGCGTGCCTTTCTGGCTTCACCGGTGATGTATAATGGGCTGGTCTTCATCGGATCGCTGGACAATAATTTCTATGCGCTGGATGCACGTTCCGGTTGGGCTGCCTGGAAGTATCGTTCCGGGGGCAGCATCGTTTCGACGGCGGCGATTTGGAAGAACATGGTCTTTTTTGGGTCCGGAGACGGCGCCGTCTATGCTCTGGATACGGACGATGGGCGGGTTGTCTGGCGTTATCAAACTGAGAATCAGATTACTGGCGCGGCAAGTGTGGCTGAAGGTAATCTCTATATCGGCGGAGTGGATGGCAATCTGTATTGCTTTGATGCGCTCACCGGCGCTGTGCGCTGGCGTTATCAGACCGATGGGCCGATCACCGGTGCGCCGCAGATCGCCGACGGCGTGGTCTACATAGGCTCGGCAGATCACTACGTGTATGCGATTCCGATGTGATGTGGGACGATGGGGGATGCATGGCAGATATAAAGACCTGGTTGCGCAATATTTTTAGTAAGTCGGCGCGGCGTGAGCAAGCGGAAAGCGCCAGCGAGAGTCTGTTCAAAAAGCCGGAGACAGCTTCGGCCGCAGGGTCTGCGGCTGAACCTAAACCTGCTTCAACAGCGCAGGCGCGACGTGCCTGGGAGGCTTCCGGTGTTTTCTCTGTGGGATGGTGTACCGATGTGGGACGGGTGCGCGATCACAACGAAGACGCATTGTTTGTCTTGACCGGCGAACAGGAAGCGAGTAGCGCCGCGCCTCCATTTGGACTTTTTATGTTAGCCGATGGAATGGGGGGACACCAATCCGGCGAGATCGCCAGCGCATTGGCGTTACGGGTGGCAGCCGGTAGCCTGCTTTCGCGTGTTTATTTTCCGCTGGTGGATGTTTCCGATCGGGGTGCCGATCAACCTTCATTAACCGATGTGGTTCGTGAGGCCATATACCAGGCCAACCGGGTCGTCACACGCGACTACCCCGGTAGCGGTAGCACTTTGACCTGCGCCATGATTCTCGGCAACCGTCTCTTTATGGGGCATGTGGGTGACAGCCGCGCTTATCTATGGCGTATGGGGCAACCGGCCAGACAGTTGACCAAGGATCACTCGCTGGTCAATCGCCTGATGGAAATGGGACAACTGACCGAGGAAGAAGTGGCGGTACATCCACAGCGCAATGTGCTGTATCGCGCAATCGGGCAGGGGGCCACCCTGGAAGTCGATGTCTTCACCTATGCTCTTGAACCTGGAGATCGTTTACTCCTGTGCAGTGATGGCTTGTGGGGGATGGTGAGTGAGGCCGAAATCTGGCACTTGATCCAGAATGCGCCGTCGCCGCAGCAGGCGTGTGTGCAGTTAGTTGCCGCTGCCAATGCCGCCGGAGGAAACGACAATATCTCGGTCGTTCTGGTCGAAACCTGGTACGATCGCAGCCAGGGGGTGTGATGGTAACCATTGATTCGCGGAAAGACTACTATGCGATCTTGGACGTTTCCGTAAATGCGGACGACGATCAGATCAAGCAGGCCTATCGGGAGAAAGCGCGCGATTATCATCCCGACAGCGGCCATGGCGATGTAGACCTGTTCCGCGAAGTCCAGGAAGCTTATGAAGTCCTGCGTGACGAAGTCTTGCGGCGCGCCTATGATCGGCAGCGAGAGAAGCGCGGGCTTTCTGAGGATGCGCCGGTAGGTTTGGCTTTATCTCAGAGCCGCACCGAAGCCTTTCCGCTCGATGAACCCCAATTGCTCTATGTGCTGGTTGATGTTTTGCCATACACGTCGGAACAATCCGAAGTTACGCGCCAGCATTTGAATGTGGCCCTGGTGGTGGACTGTAGCACTTCGATGAGCGGGGCACGGATGCAGAACGTGAAGGTCGCTGCCACGGATCTGGTTGAATCGTTGGGGCCTCAAGATAGGTTGGCGCTTGTGGTCTTTAGCGACCGGGCCGAGGTGCTGGCGCCGACGCATTTTATGGACAATCCGCGTGTCTTCAAGTCGGCGTTGGCGGCATTGACGCCCGGTGGCGGGACCGAAATCTTCCAGGGTTTGTTAGCCGGTCTGGAAGAAGTGCGTCGCTATGCTTCTCCTGAGACCGTCAACCATGTCATTTTGTTGACGGACGGGCGCACTTATGGGGATGAGACCCGCTCGTTGATCGAGGCGCGGCGTGCTGCTGCTGAAGGCATCAGTATCTCTGCTTTTGGGATTGGAGAGGACTGGAACGACGAATTTCTGGATGAATTGGCGCGTATTGCAGGTGGGGTTTCTCGCTACATCCGCGCTCCCTCGGATGTGCGTGCGGCACTCCGTCGCCAAATTCAGGGATTGAGCAACACGTTATTGCAGAACGTGCAACTAGAAGTGAATATGGCGCCATACGTCTCCATTCAGGGGATTTATCGCGCGGCGCCATATCTGGAAATTCTGGGATATTCCGAAAATCACAGGATTGCTCTGGGCAATGTGATGGTGGGTGAACCGGTGGCGGTGGTGTTGGAGTTTGTCATCGCTCAGGCAGTTACGGGCGAGCGTCGTATTGGGCGGCTGGAACTGGTCGGTGAGCAACTTGCGGCCTCTGACCCAATTCGTCTGCGTCAGGACGTCAATGTGACGTTTACACAGAATCCGAAAGAGGAGCCGGTTCCGCCCAAACTGCTTAACTCTCTGGCCCGGCTGAGCGTTTTTAATCTACAGGAGAGAGCCTGGAAAGCCCTGAGCGCGGGAGACGTGCGTCAGGCGACCACTTATCTGGAATATGCTGCGACGCGGTTGTTCGATATGGGCCATCGTGACCTGGGGCAGGCGGCGATGTTGGAGGTCAATCGTCTGATGCATGGCGGTGATCCAACCAGGGAAGGTCGGAAAAAGTTACGCTATGGCACGCGGAGCCTGCCATCCCCGATGCAATAGGTTTGGAGCAAGTGGGAGGATAAAGCTATGACACAGAAAACCAGCAAAATCATTTGTCCATCGTGTGGGGCGGAAAACTTACCCGGCACTCTTTTCTGTATTCAGTGTGGCACTTATTTGCCCTCGGGGGGGCCATTGCGTACCGAGCCGCTCCCTGAGCAGGAGGAAGGACGGGCTGCCCGTCCGCGTCAGGAAGCTGAAGGTGAAGAAGTCTGGGCGCTAAATATCGAAGTCGAAGTGTTGAACACCGGCCGTAAAGTGCTGCTCTCTGCCGACCGTGAGATTCTGGTGGGACGCCTGGATGCTGCCCATGGCATTTTCCCGGAGTTAGACATGACGACCGATGGTGGTCTGGAACAGGGCGTATCACGGCGTCATGCCCGGATTTACACGCGGGAGGGCACATGCTTTGTTGAGGATCTCGACAGCACCAATGGCACTTTCCTGAATGAAGAGCGGATTACACCCTACCTGCCCTATGCTTTTCGGGATGGGGACTTGTTGATGTTTGGCACCATGCGCTTGAAGGTGCATATTTACCCTAATCGTTAGTGGGTTGGAGGCGCAACGATGGCATATACTATTTTAATTCACCTCCTGAACGAAGATGCAATTGTTGGGGAGATTGATGAACTGCCAGAGCAAAACGCACCGTTTCTCAAGGTCTCCAGTCCGCGTTTGCGTGATGGGCGAGATGTCACTTATTTTCTGCCGGATACGAACACCGTGTTGATTCCCTGGACTCGCATCCACAGTATCGAAATTATGCCGACTGAGGGAGAGGAAAAGCTTGTTACCTTTGTCCGTGAGTAATCCTGAAGCGAATCTGCGTGATGTACATCCATTGGTCCTGGTGGTGGACGATGAGCCCCGGATCATCCGCTTTGTGCGCATCAACCTGGAAATGGAGGGCTTTCGGGTGATCGAAGCCGCCAACGGATTAGAGGCCGTGGATCAAGTCCGGGAGAAAATGCCGGATGCGGTACTGCTTGACGTCTCGATGCCGGAGATGGACGGCTTCGAGACGTTGCGTATGATACGCGAGATCTCCAGCGTGCCGGTGATCATGTTGACCGTGCGTAGCACCGAAGAAGACAAAGTGCGCGGTCTGGACCTGGGGGCCGACGATTACATCACCAAGCCGTTCAGTCCGCGCGAATTGGTGAGTCGCCTGCGTGCTGTTTTGCGCCGGGTACAGCCCGTATCTTCCGCCGGCGATTCCGTCCTGGAGATTGATAACCGCGTCAGCCTGGATTTCAACACAGGTGAAGTCCTGGTGGAGGGCAAGCGTATCAAGCTGCGCCCCATCGAGTTCCGCTTGCTGCGCCATCTGATCGAGAACGCCGGCTGGACGGTCCCATACAGCACGCTACTTTCCAAGGTGTGGGGCTACGAATACAAAGACGCCGTCTCCTATCTGCGTTTGTACATCAATTACTTGCGGAAAAAGATCGAGCCCGATCCGGCGAATCCGCGTTACATCTTCACGGAACGTGGGATGGGCTACCGTTTTGTCGATTTTCGTCGTCAATAAACCGAAAAATGAGGTTGTCGTATGAAAGCTTATAAAATTGTGATCACCGGCCCATTTAATGCCGGGAAGACTGCTTTTATTCATGCCGTCAGCGATATTGCGATGGTGACGACCGAACGACGGATTTCCGATCCGAGCGTGGTGACCGGAGACAAGTCAGAAACAACCGTCGCCATGGATTATGGGCAGAAACGGCTGGGCGATGCCATGTTGCACCTGTACGGCACACCGGGACAGGCACGTTTCGAGTTTATGTGGTCGATTTTGGCGAAAGAGATGGATGCGTTTGTGCTCCTCGTCGATAGCACCGACAGGGCCAGCTTGATGGACGCCAAGCAAGTGATGCGGCAATTTTGCAAACACGCCAAAGTGCCGTATGTCGTAGCGGCCAATAAACAGGATCACCACGCCGCGATGCCACCGGCAGAAATTCAACGGCTGCTGGCTGTGTCGCAGGATGTGGCCGTGATGCCGTGTGTCGCCCGTGAAAAAGAATCCGTTCTGCGGGTTCTCGAACACGTGCGCCAGTTGTTGGATTAAGAGGGGCAGCACTATGTGGGGAATGTCAACTTACTTTATTTTTGGACTCCCGGCGTTGTTGTTGGCCCTGTACGCGCAATGGCGTGTTTCGACAACGTATCAGAAATACATGCGCGTGCCAAACGCTGCTGGAATGACCGGTTTGCAGGTGGCGCAGTATTTGCTGCGCTCTGTTGGACTGGCCGTGGGGATCGAGGGCATTGCCGGTCAATTGACCGATCACTACGATCCGCGCCATAAAGTTTTGCGGCTGTCGCAAGGCGTGGCGCAGTCCTCATCGGTGGGAGCGGTTGCGGTGGTGGCTCACGAACTCGGCCATGCCATGCAGGATGCGGAGGCGTACATGCCGTTGCGTTTGCGCGCCGGCCTGGTGCCGGTGGTTACCTTTACCTCGTGGCTGGGCCCACTCATCTTTTTCGGTGGTTTGCTGTTTCAGCTCGAGCCGTTGGCGCAGCTTGGTATTTTCTTCGTCGCAGGGGCGGTCGTTTTTTCGTTGCTCACGCTGCCCGTCGAACTGAACGCGAGCCGCCGGGCGATGCAGCTTTTGGAACAGGGGGGTATCCTGACCGACGAGGTGGCGCTTGAGGGGGCGCGGCAGATGCTGTCGGCGGCGGCACTGACCTATGTGGCGGCGCTGGCCCAGGCCCTTTCGACAATGTTGTATTACATCTCGCTTTTGGGGGGTGGGCGCCGTCGCCGTTTCTAGGTATGGCCTTTTTACCGGCTGACCAA
This sequence comes from Chloroflexota bacterium, assembly GCA_019873725.1. Taxonomy (GTDB): domain Bacteria; phylum Chloroflexota; class Anaerolineae; order B4-G1; family SLSP01; genus DSWT01. The sequence continues at coordinate 6,420 of JAIOAS010000268.1, forward strand.
AGGGCCTCATCATGCGCTGGAAATTCGACCCGTTTCTGAATTGTGCTGCAGTCCGTGATGCGTTGGCGCGCTTGATGCGCGACCCGCGCT
>JAIOAS010000269.1 GCA_019873725.1 Chloroflexota bacterium
ATGGCCCCTTCGGATAAAACCTTGCCCAACAGCGGGTATTTGCGTGCCACGTCGCGCTTCGGATCAATCGGATGAATGATAAAGGCAAAAGAATGCATCGATGTGGCCCACTTTCCCGTGCCCTATGCATCGCGCTTATACAGACGCGGGTGCATTTTCTCCCCATTTTCCAGCTTCAAATGATCGCTATCCTCGTAAGCCACATTTGTGGTAATCACGCGACGATGATCGTCTGAAGCGAACAAGATCACATCCGACTCAATCATCCGCGCGGGGAAGAAGATCAGCCCCGAGCCGATGCGCACGTTATGGCCGATGGCGCTTCCCAACGCCGTCATCCCCGTCTCTTCGAGCTTGCCGCCGAAGTGCGAACGCAGCGGTTTATCCACCAGCAGGAAGTCGGTGAACGTCGTGCCCGCCCCCACGAAAGAGTCACGCCCCACCACACACATCTGCAAACACGAGTTCTGCGCTACCATGCAACGATCCATCAACACGGTGCGATAGAGTGCGGCGCGAAACGGCAAGAAAGTGCCATTGCCCACCACACTGAGCATTAACTGGCAGCCCTGGTCAATGGTGACGTCATCGCCAATCACGCAGTTACGGATCACCACCCCCGGCCCAATGTCCACATTATCGCCGATGAAGGTCGGCCCCTGGATGATGGCGGTGGGATCAATTGTACAGCCTTTGCCCTTGACCACAATCTCCGATGTGGTAAGAACCTGTTTGCGCTCCAGGATGCCCCGCCAGAGCATCTTCATAAGCAGCCCAAGATCGCGCTCCAGGCGTTTCTCGAAGCGCACGCCAATTGCAAAAATGCCAAAGTCGATGTTGGCATGCAGAATGTGAATCCAGTGTTCGATGGAAAGGAATGGTTTCGTGGGCAAATTGTAAACCAGATCACCCTGAAAATTGGACATGTGCGTGGGGACATGGTAAAAGCCCACCTCGCGCGCTTCGGTGTCCATGACCAGGGGACGCACCACAGGTTCAATGCCATAGGGATAGTACCACAGGTCGGCCACGAAATAGTTGCCCTGCCGGCGAATCCCACGTTGCAGGTAGATGGCCTGCCCGGTGATGGCCGGGTCGTCGAGTTTGAAGGCCACCTGGCAGGATTTGCCGGAGTGTTGCGCTCGTTGGATGAATTCGTCGATGAATGCCTGGTCGAAGTAAAGGTTGTCGCGGTAGACCAGGGTTTCCTCACGGTCGGTGCCGACCTCGTGAATTGACTCGACCTCACGCTCTTCGGTGGTGTAGCGCGCCAACACATCACGCTGATGCAGCCACAGGGGTTTGGTCAGCACGCTCAGCTCGCGCGCCGGCTCGTTGAAGGGCGGTATCTTTCGTCTGTCGCGCAGGATAATTTTACGCATTCAGCCCACACCATCGTGTCGTCAATTCAGCGGCGTCTTGTCCACCCGCAATGTGCCCACCGGATCGCCGCAAGCCAGGCAACTGACCCCTTCGATAAAAAAACGCTTCCCCCGGCTAACCCAGTAAAGCGATTCCTCCAGCAACCCCTCCAATAATGCGCATGCGGGGGTATTAGCGTGTCTACGCCAACAGAACCCGCACCGCTCGATGATGAAGAAGAAGCTATCGTCCCCTTCACCGAGCGTCACCCGTTGATCGGTATAGCGGTTAAAGATTTCGGCCAACACTTCGAGACCGATGCGCACCCGCAAGGAAATCGGCAAAAACCGCAAGGCGAAATCGGCAAAACCGATCACCCCACCGAATCCTTCGATCCCGTACTTAAAGCACGCTTCTCCAGAGCGGCGTGCCAGTCGCTGTCCACCTCGGACGCCATAGATGCCCTCGATTGCATCGAAAAGGCGGCCGGCCTCCTCGAACGTCATCCCCGGCTCGAAGTTGGGCGGCGGACACGCCTCAATAAAATGCGGCAAACGTGCAATGTTCAAAACCGCATGCATACCATTCTCGCCCATCACATCCCGTAGCGCCAGTAACAAGATGCGTGAGATACGATTAGGAAAACAGTAGTCACGTCGTTCTAAATCGTCGCCCACGAAATCGCCTACGCCTACGAGTCCGCCAGGAAGTCCAGGATCGTCTGGTGAAAAAGGTCCGTTTCATCCAGCATGGGGAAGTGTCCTGAGTGTTCAAAGTAATGAACGATGTGACTTCTAATGCCCGCACGCATCAGTTCCCCTTGCTTCGGGTCAACAATATTGTCCTTACGTCCGTAAATGCCCATCGCCGGAATATGCAATTCACCAAGGCGGGGGCGCAGATCAGTGAGGCGTAAATCGCGGATACTGGCCGAGAAGGATTCCACCGTCGTGCGCGACAGGTCCTTCTTTAGCATATCGTACAGCGTGCGCCAGTCCTTGGCATACGAGAGCGAGAGCAACTTCATGGATACGGATAAAAGACCCGGCACCGCATAGAGCACACGAGCAAATTGCCGGTAGCCTGACAGCTTAAGGAGAAAGGCCAGACCCGAACCGCAGATGGGAGAACCAACCACGGCCACCCTGGAAACGCGCTGCGGGTAGGTAAGCGCCAGACTCAGGGAGACCGTGCCGCCCATGGAATGGCCCATCACGCGCGCCCGTTCCAGGCCCATGCGCTCCATGAACTGATCGACCATGCGCACGTATTCAGAGACTGAAAAAGAACCTTGCTTCGCCGAATCCCCGAATCCCCAAAAGTCCAGCGCGTACGTCTTGTACTTGTGCGCGGACAGATACTCCATGGTCGAATACCAATAATTCCACGAACCAAGCCAACAGTGCAACAAGACCACCGGCTTTCCCCGGCCAAAGGTCTCGTAATGCACTATACCCCGATCCGTCACGATTGAACTCATTATGCCTAATCCTATGCCCCTTTTCTACCATCATACCATAAACCTTATTGCCCCAAGAAAAGAGGCCGTTGCAATTCGGTTAAAAAACAGTTACTACTCTTCGTCCACCAACTCCAAAATGGAGTAAAGCAGCTCCAACAGGACTTCTTTGACACTTTCGCGGTTGGTGGCGACACACGGCACAACTTTGACCCCCGGCTCGACATGCAGCACGATGCGTAAATCCTCCGGCGGCCATGCGTCGGGGAGGTCTTGTTTATTGGCGGCAACGATATAAGGGACTGGGGAATAGCTCCGGAACGTGTCGAGGATGCGGCGCGCTTCTCGGAACGTTTCCGGGCGGGTGCTATCCACCAGCACCACAAAACCGAGCATCCCTTCCGAGAGGATTTCCCACATAAAATCGAACCGGCGCTGACCGGGCGTCCCAAAGAGATACAGAATCAACTCATCGTCGATGGTGATGCGCCCAAAGTCCATCGCCACGGTGGTCTGCTGTTTGATGCGTTCAGCTTCCTGGGAGATTTTCCGCTCGGTGGAGACCACGTCAATCTCGCTGACGCTCTGAATCAGTTCGGTCTTTCCAGAGGCAAAAGGTCCTGTCACGACAATCTTTAACGTCTGCATCACTATAACTCCCGGATCCGGCTAATCAGCTTCTGGACGATACCCCGCTTGACAGCAGGCCGCTGCATCTGGGCAGCAGTCGGCTGCGGCATACCCTCAGCGACTTGTCGCGCGCCTGTGGGCGCAGCAGCGGTGGGACGTGGCGGACGAATGATTTCCACCAGCCCGGCCTGGAGCAGGCTATAAACAATTTTGCGGATTTGCAGCTCGCTCATGTTGTTGAACTGCGCAATCTGGCGAATGGTATTACTGGGATTGACAAAAGAGATGACGCGCCACTCTTCAACGCTAAGGTTGACATCGCGCAACGGTGTTGTCGGACGCTCGGCAAACTTCAGCGGAACATCCAGGTCGGGGAGTTCGTCTTGCAGACGCTCCCACTCCTTCACCCGGCGGCTGCCTTCCATAATGACGTTTTCCAGGGCGATAGAGGTCGTAATTTTCCCCTGGACCGGCAGTTTGGAAGGCTCAAAGCGGAATTGTCCCTCATGCCAGGAGAAAATCTGATAGACCAGGTCGAGAATTGCGTCCCGCACGCTCTTGACCACGACCTGTTGTTGTAAACGTCCGCTCGTGATAAGGACTTGCGCGATATCGCGGTCCGTCCGCCCTGCCATGTTCGTCTGAATCATCCGGACTTGCTCCGCGGTGAACACATTCGCGCGTTGCAAGATGGCCGGAAGACTGTCATCCACACCCTCGATCGCCGCATAGATCAGCTTCCCTTCGCGGAAACAAAGGTACGAATTTTTCTGCGCTCCTTCAAGGTATAGCGTTCCCGTCTTCCGGGCTAAATTGATCAGATTCAGTAACTGCGTGATGCCGAAATCTTCTAGCCTGCCTCTAAGCGCCATGTCCAACCATCCTTAACCTGGTTTCAAAAGGGAGCATGTGTTAAACACAACCATAACCATTATAAACGTGTTCTGTCATTGAGCAAATGTGACCGTGTTTTAACCATCCTCTCACTTTTCGACGGATGCGGCGGCTCGCTGTTTGAGGGCGGCAGCTTGGGCCAAAATTTCCACTGCCCCCTGATGCGCCGCTTCGCCCTGCGTCCCCAACATAAGGGACAATTCAGCAAGTCGCTTCTCGTCCAATAGACGTTCCACCTGGGTGACGGTGCGTCCCTCAATAACTTGTTTCTGTACGCCGAAATGTACTTCGCCAAAACCTGCTAACTGCGGCAAATGGGTGATGCAGAGGACTTGATGGCGCACGCCGCCGTTGCCGCCATGGGGCGAGGTCAGTTGCCATAGCTTCAATCCCACGATAGCGCCCACTCGCCCGCCAATACCCTGATCGATTTCATCGAAGATGAGCGTCGGCGTGCGATCGGCACGGGAGAGCACCGCCTTGAGCGCCAGCATCAACCGCGCGGTCTCACCGCCCGAAGCGATGCGCGTCATCGGCTTCAACCCCTCGCCAGGGTTAGGCGCGATGAGGAACTCCACCCGATCTATGCCCGTGGCATCGAAATCCGCCCGCGCAACGGTTTCAGCGGACAGGGCCTCTGTGCCCAGGCTGGTCACGGCTACGCCGGCCGGCAAAGGCGCGTCCAGGGGAATGCCATCAGCGTCCTCACTCAACTGGAAAGCAACGCCCAGGCGCGCGCCTTCCATGCGCAAGTCTTGCAATTCCGCCTCTACGCCCGCCGAGAGTCGCACCGCCGCCGCGCGGCGCTGCCGCGAGAGTTCCTGGCACAGCGTCGCACACTCCGCGAGTAAGGTTGTCTCCTGCGCCACCAACTCGGCGATGCGCTCGTCGCTATGTTCCAGGGTCTCCAATTCGGCGGCGGCTTTCTGCGCATACGCCAGCACTTCTTCGACCGTGCCGCCATACTTGCGCGCCAACTGCCGCAGCAGCGACAGCCGCTCCTCCACCCACGTCAGGCGGCGCGGGTTGAATTCGACGCCGCTCAGGTAATCGCGCAGCGTGCGCGCCAAATCCTCTACCTGATACCCCACTTCGGCCAGGGCCTGTGCCTGTGGCGCCAACGTCACGTCAATGCGTGTCAGCGTTGCCATGTCGCGCTGCGCCTGCCCGATCAAATCAAGGACGGCAGGCGATTGTCCACGCCCTTCCTCGAACACCGCGACGAGGTTGGAGACCAGCGCCGCCAACTGCTCGGCATTGGCCAGGCGCACCAGTTCGGATTCCAACGCCTCTTGTTCGCCCGGCATCAACTTGGCCGCGCCGATCTCATCCACCTGAAAGCGCAACAGATCGATACGCTGCATCCGGTCACGCTCGCTCTGGCGTAATGCGCGCAGATCGCGCCGCACAGCTTGAAGCTGTTGCACCACCTCAGCCACCTGCGCACGCAGGGACTCCAACCCGGCGAAACGATCCAGCAGATTCAAGTGCTCGCGCACGCGCAGCAGGCTCAGGTGCTCGCTCTGCCCGTGAATGTCGACGAGCTTCTCGGCAACGTCGCGCAACACAGCCGCGGAGACAACCCGCCCGTTGACCCGCGCCACCGTCCGCCCATTACTGCGGAGTTCGCGGCTCAGCCACAACATGTCCGGCGTGTCGCCCTCCAAAGCCTCGTCTTTCAGCAAGCCGGCAAGCTCCTCCTGTTCTGCAGAGGTCAGCACGAACAAACCTTCCACGCGCGCCAGGTCAGCGCCGGCGCGCACCGCCGTCGTATCGCCGCGCCCGCCCAACAACAACGCCACGGCATCGATGAGGATCGATTTCCCCGCCCCCGTTTCTCCGGTCAGCACATTAAAACCGGGCTCCAATGTTAAATGGAGATCGTCGATAATCGCAAAATCCTTGATATGCAGTTCGCGTAACACGGTTGGTAGCTCCACAGTTAATCGTGGTCAGGCGCACCACCGGGCGACCAGTTCCCGGGTCGCTTTGGAGGGGCGGCCCCGGCGTTTGGGAGGTGTCCAGCGCGGGGGCGGCACT
>JAIOAS010000270.1 GCA_019873725.1 Chloroflexota bacterium
ATGGATTAGAGCGGTTAACGCAAAAGTCCTGGATACTATTCATCCAGGACTTGCTTGCCTGTATATTCGTGCTACAAATATAGCCAGTGTTTCACGCCACCATATATCTGCAAAGGAGATGACGAGTCGCTATGGACAAACCTAAACTCAACTATGGCAAGACCTTCCTCATTGGCTTTGGCTTCTTCGGTATCAGCGTGATGTGGAAATTGTACAATGACTATGTGCCGATCTTTCTGCAAGCTGGTAATCCTACTTTTGAGTCTTCTACTACGGCTTCTGGATTTGGCCTGGGCGCTACGCTTACCGGCTTTGTGATGACGCTCGATAACATCGCCGGGCTTTTCCTGTTGCCTCTTATTGGCGTGTGGAGTGACCGGGTGTGGACTCGTCTCGGACGCCGGCGGCCTTTTATTGTGGCCCTGGCGCCGATCTCTATCCTGGCCTTTATGGCGATTCCTTTTGTCGTGCGGCAGATTTCGCCTGAACTGAGCGGCCAGACTGCACTGCTGGGGCAGCCGTTAGCGTTATTCATGATCGTCATCGGGATTTTCCTGCTAACGATGGCGGGTTATCGCACGCCGATCATTTCATTGATGCCTGATCTAACGCCATCCCCGCTGCGTAGCCAGGCCAACGGCATTATCAATTTGATGGGCGGGGTAGGGGGCGTGATCATCACGCTTGTAGGGGCAACCTTGTACGGAATGAACATAGCCTTGCCCTTCATCGTTGCCGGAATTTTGATGGTTCTGGCGGTGTTGATGCTGCTCTTTTTCGTGCAGGAACCCCGACAGTTGACGGATGCGCCTGAAGAACGTGAATCAGAAGAGCGTCTGCGCGCGTTACACAATCTACGGAATGTTCCTGCCGAATCTCGGCGCAGTCTATTGCTGTTGATGTTGTCGATTTTCCTCTGGTTTGTGGGATACAATGCCATAGAGACGTTCTTTACTTCTTATGGTGTCAATGTTCTTCGCATCAAGGAAAACCAGGCATCGTTGTTATCCAGCGTTTCCTACATTACGTTTATTGCCTTCGCAGTACCCAGTGGATATATCGCTGCGCGCATCGGGCGACGCAAAGCGATTACGATAGGACTGGCGGTGTTCGCGGGTCTATTGCTGATCGGTTATTTCTTACCGAGTATCTACGTTATCGGAGCAGCTTTGGCTTTGGGCGGGTGCGCCTGGGCAATGGTTAACATAAATTCTTTGCCTATGGTGATCGATACTTCACCGACCGATGCTAATATTGGTGCATACACCGGCTTCTATTATCTCGCTTCTCAACTGGCGGCCATTACCGGACCAATTCTGAACGGCTTTGTCATTGAGCAGTCAAACAATTATGGATTGACTCTGTTGATGCCGGTGATCTTCTTTGCTCTGGCCGTCGTGACAATGCGTGGGGTCAGTCGAGGAGAATCGCGCGAGCCTGTAGCCGTATAATCTCCCACTACGGGACAATCTTAAGCGCGACGGCGGGCGTATCCGGCAGGGTACGGGGCAGCGTGAGCGTCAGCGTTGATCCGCGCTGCTGCCACGCAAAGGGCGCGTTGTAGCCGAGCACATAGACGCTGGCCGTCTCCGGCACCGACAGCGCGGGGATTTCCAGGTGATCGGTTCGCGGCTTGCCGAGGATGATGGCGTACAGCGCGTTATCCTTTTGCGTGAAGCGCACCGGCAAGCCGGCGCCGGTTTGCCCTTCGGCGCGGCTCCAGGGGCGTGTGCCGAAAATCGCCTCGCCGTTGCATTTGAGCCACGCGCCCAGGCCTTCCAGCCGCGCAGCCTGCTCAGGGGGGATGGTGCCGTCGGCCATCGGCCCGACGTTCAGCAGCAGGTTGCCGTTTTTGCTGACGATGTCGACCAGCAGGTGAACGAGGTCTTTAACTGAGATAAGGTCTTCCGGCTGCTCGTTGCGGTTGTACCCGAAGGATTGCCCAAGTCCGCGGGTCGCTTCCCATTTCTGCGCCGTCGCTTTGGGGTAGGTGGCGTACTCCGGCGTGCGGAAATCACAGTGCGCACCGCCGGTTTGCAGACGGGCGACAAGGCTTTGTGGATGCGTCATCGCCCGCCGGATGATCCAGCGGATGAGTTTTCGTGGCAAACCTGTCAGGTTTCTAAAACCTGACAGGTTTATCTGCGTGAAGCGGTCGTTGATCACGCCTTCAGGCACGGCGTTGTAGTAGTGGGCGAAAAGCGCCGGCAGGTTGGCGGAGGCGGGGTAGCCGATGTCGTTCCACAATACGGATGGCGCGTAACGTTCGATGAGTTCGCGCCAGTGAGCGTCGGCATAGGCGGCGTAGGCTGGATCGTTGGGAATCGCCGTCATCATGTCGGCGAAGTCGCGGATGACGACATTTCTGAAGGTGAAATCCAGCCCGCCGGAGTAGTACAGGCCCAAGCGCATCCCGCGCGCGCGGACGGCGGCGGCAAGTTCGCCCACGCAGTCGCGCGCGGCGTGCCAGCCGGACTTGTGCGGATTTTGAACTGCACTCGGCCACATCAGAAAGCCATCGTGATGCTTGGCGACCATCACCACATAGCGCGCACCGGCCCGGCGGAAGAGGTTGGCCCACGTCGAAGGCTCCCACGCCCGCGCCGCCGCGTTGAATTGCGGGCCAAACGCAGTGTATGGGGTATGTTCGCCGTAGGTTTTCAGGTGATACTGCCGCGTGGGACTGCCTTCGATTTGCATCGCCTGGCAGTACCATTCGGCGTAGGGATTGTGCGTGAACCAGTGCGCATCGCCGTACCGGGCAATGACTTCGCGGAGGTTGCCCGTGCGTGGCGCCCATCCAGGCACGGCGTACGGTCCCCAATGGATGAAGATGCCCAACTTCGCATCCGCGAACCAGGCCGGGACCGGATGTTGCTTGACAGAAGCCAGGGTGGGTTGGTACATTTGCATGGCCCTATTAAACCACAAATCCGTAGAAGTGTAAGCGTGTCAACGGATGATTTTTGTACTCTCCGAGTGCTTGCATCCACGGCGGCGCGATTGGATTCGGTCAACGGATTAAACGGATGAAACGGATTTTTGTATGGTGCTCAGACTCAGTAGATCCAATTTCGCTTGGTCTGGATCGCCAGATCCAGACCAGAACGGGGATCTGACGATCCCCTTGGAGCATTTTTGGATCTACTGAGACTATTTGACTAACGACTACTTGACTAACGACTATTTGACTAACGACTACTTGACTAACGACTACTTGACTAACGACTACTTGACTAACGACTATCGCCTATTGACAGGAGTAGCCTATGCTTGACCAGATTCATATCAAAGATTTGTTGCTGAGGACAATCATCGGAATTAACGAGGAAGAGCGCCGCAATCGCCAGGATGTCCTGATCAACATTACGCTCTTCGCCGATTTGCGTCCTGCGGGTATCTCTGACCAGATTGCCGATGCGGTGAACTATCGGACCATCACCAAGCAGATCATCGCCATGGTCGAAGCGTCGAGTTTCTTCACGGTGGAGAAGCTGGCGGCGGAGATTGCGATGATTTGTCTGGCAGACGCGCGGGTGGAAGCCGCGCAGGTGCGGGTGGAGAAACCCGGCGCGTTGCGTTTCGCCCGCTCGGTGGGTGTGGAAATTTATCGCACACGGGCCGATTTGGAGAAGCGGCGAAACCGCGCCTTTATTGCCATGGGGTCCAACATCGACGCCGAGGATAACTTGCGCGAAGCGACCCGGCTGCTGGCGGAACAGTGTGCCCTGGTGGCCGTCTCGCCGGTATACGAGACAGTGCCCGTCGGCAAACTCGACCAACCGAACTTCCTCAATGCGGCGGCGCTCATCGAAACGGAATTGTCGGCGGCAGAGCTGAAGCGCAAAGTGTTGTTGGAGATTGAGCGTCAGTTGGGGCGCGTGCGGGTGGCCGATAAAAATGCCCCGCGCACCATCGACCTGGACATCGCTCTGTTCAACACGGAGGTGCTTGACGTTGACGCGCGCCATATCCCCGACCCCGACATCCTCAAGTATGCGCACATCGCCGTGCCGCTGGCCGATCTCGCCCCGCAGTACCGCCATCCCGAAACCGGGCAAACGCTGCGCGAGATTGCCGAGCGTACCTTTATGGGTGGGATGATGCGCCGCGACGATGTGCAACTGCGGTAGGTAGCGTAGACGGACCACCGGGCAACTCTGCCATCGTTCTACCGCGCGCAGGTCGAGTGCGGTCATCAATGGCAAAACTCTGTTCAACAGCACCAGAATCCGCCGGTTTTGTACATTTAATACAGTCAAATACTTGACAAAATCTATACAAAATGCTATACTATCGGTAATTCAAATCTATAGGATTGTTAACTGTCAAGGAGAAAACGATGAACCAGCCTTTGCAAATTACACCGAGCGATTACGACGTCTTTCGTAATGATCTGTTGGATATCCCTGCGCAGGAATGTACCGGGGAAATTGAGTGTGCCGTGGGGATGATCCTCGAAGCGATCGGCGAGGACCCCACCCGCGAGGGCTTGCTCCGCACCCCGAATCGAGTTGCCCGCATGTACGAGGAGTTGACCGCCGGCTATCACGTCGATCCGGTGCGCCTGATCAACGATGCCCTTTTCGATGTGAATTACGATGAAATGGTCATCGTCAAGGACATCGACTACTACAGCCTGTGTGAACACCACATGCTGCCGTTTATGGGCAAAGTCCACGTGGCTTACATCCCCAACGGCAAGGTGATCGGCCTGAGCAAAATTCCGCGTATTGTGGAGATGTTCGCCCGGCGTTTGCAGGTGCAGGAGCGGATGACGCAGCAGATCGCGGAGTTCCTCGACCAGACGTTGCACCCCCAAGGTGTTGCCGTCGTGGCCGAAGGGTTGCACATGTGCGCGGCGATGCGCGGTGTGAAGAAGGCCAACGCTCGCATGAGCACCAGCGCGATGTTGGGCAGCTTCAAAACATCGCAAGCCACCCGCAATGAGTTCCTATCGCACATTGGACGGCGGCCTGTCAACCTTTAGCCGCGTATACAGAACAAAACAACCCCGGAAGCTTACCCTCCGGGGTTGTTGATTGGATTGGTGATGACCTACGTTCCCTCTTGCCAGGAATCCAGGTATTTCTTTTGCGCTTCGGTGAGCACATCGATTTTCACGCCCATTGCGGCGAGCTTGAGTTTGGCGATGGCCTGATCGATGGCCTCCGGCACGGCGTAGACGGTGTGCGCCAGTTCGCCGGCGTGCGCCAGCATATACTCGGCGCAGAGCGCCTGGTTGGCGAACGACATATCCATTACCGCACTGGGATGGCCTTCGGCGGCGGCGAGGTTGACCAGGCGGCCTTCGCCGAGGACGTTGATGCGTCGTCCATCGGGCAGGGTGTACTGCTCGACGAAAGGCCGGACGCGGCGCGGCGCACCGACAGCCATCTCGGCCAGCCCCGGCAGGTTCAGTTCGACGTTGAAGTGCCCGGAGTTGCAGACGATCGCGCCGTCCTTCATCACGGCGAAGTGCTGCGTATCCACTACGTTGATGTCACCCGTGGAGGTGACGAAGATGTCGCCAATCGGCGCGGCCTCGATCATCGGCATCACGCGGAAGCCGTCCATCACCGCTTCCAACGCCTTGAGCGGATCCACCTCGGTGACGATAACGTTGCCGCCCATGCCTTTGGCGCGCATTGCAATGCCCCGGCTGCACCAACCGTAGCCGCCCACCACCACCGTCTTACCGGCGATGAGCACGTTGGTCGCCCGGATGATGCCATCGAGCGTGGACTGGCCCGTGCCGTAGCGGTTGTCGAAGAGGTGCTTGGTCATTGCATCGTTCACGGCGATGATGGGGTATTCCAGTGCGTCTTCCTTCGCCATCGCCCGCAGGCGGATGACGCCGGTGGTCGTTTCCTCGGTCCCGCCGATGACGGTATTCAGGACTTCACGGCGGTTTTTGTGCATCGTTCCCACCAGGTCGGCGCCGTCGTCCATCGTGATATGCGGCTTGTGATCGAGCGCGGCGTGGATGTGCTCGTAGTACGTGGCGTTGTCCTCGCCCTTGATGGCGTAGACGGGGATTTCATCGTAGGTGACAAGCGCAGCGGCGACGTCGTCCTGCGTACTCAGCGGGTTGCTGGCGACCAGGACGAGGTCCGCGCCGCCGGCCTGGAGCACACGCGCCAGGTTACCGGTCTCGGTGGTGACGTGGAGGCACGCCGACAGGCGCACGCCCTTGAGCGGCTGCTCGGCGGCAAACCGCTCACGAATCTGCCGCAACACGGGCATCTCGCGCTCGGCCCATTCCATGCGCAGGCGACCGGAAGGGGCCAGATCCAAATCTTTGACGTGGTATTTCTTCATT
>JAIOAS010000271.1 GCA_019873725.1 Chloroflexota bacterium
CACGTGGACCGACGACGGCAAAACCATCACGATGCGCTTCCGCAAGGGCATCAAGTGGTCCGACGGCGAGCCTTTCACCACCGCCGACCTGAAGTTCTGGTGGGAAGACCTTGCCAAGAACGAAGATTACAAGTCGGTCCAGGTACCCTGGTGGGCGCGCAACAGCGATGGCACCCCCATCACCATGGAATTCCCCGACGACTACACCTGGGTGCTCAAGTTTGACAAAGCGCAGTACATCATGCCCTACATCCTGGCGCAGGGCTTCTGGGAGTGGGAGCCGCTGATGAAGCCGGCGCACTTCCTCAAGAAATATCACCCGAACTACGAGGGCAAGAAGGGCGAGGAGGGCTACACCGAACTCGACCTGATGGATCGCTGGTTTGATACCCCCGGCTATCCCTGCTTGATGGCGTGGTGCATCAAGGAATACAAGGCTGGCGAGTATCGCCTGCTGGAGCGCAACCCCTATTACTGGAAAGTGGACCCCGAAGGCAATCAACTGCCCTACATTGATGCCATCCGCGTCGAGCTGGTGGAAGATAGCGAAGTGCGCTTGCTGCAACTGGCGCAAGGGCGCTACGACTGCAACTTCCGCTATAACGGCAGCCCGATGGACATCCCCTTCCTGCAGGAGAACGCCGAGGCCGGTAATTTCCGCCTGGTGCCCGGCTGGATGAACGGCGCGGGCGCGTGGCCTGGGTTTATCGTGAACCAGGACTACCACAAGGATATGGAATACGATCCGGCGAAGGAGAGCGAAGAGGACAAGGAAATCCGTGAACTGCTGCGCAACCATGATTTCCTCGTTGGCCTGTCCTACGCGATGGATCGCCAACGCATCGTCGATGTGGCCTGGGGCGGCATCGGCGAGCCGAAGAACTTCACCATCAGCCCGCAATCGCCGCACTTCGCCAGCCCCGAGGGGAAGAAAGTCTACGAGGAATGGGCCAACGCCTATGCCGAGTACAGCCCCGACAAGGCTAAGGCAGCCTTCGACAAGGCCGGCTTCAAGGACGCCGATGGCGACGGCATCCGCGACCTGCCCAGCGGCAAGCCGTTCACCCTCATCATCCAACTGAACGACTGGAGCGATCCGAAAATCAACACCAACGCCGTCGAGGTCTACAAGAAGAATCTTGAGGACGTCGGCGTGAAAGTCCTGATTGACAATGCCATCGGCACGCCCGACGGCGGCACCAATCGCGACAACGGTTTGTTTATGATCGCTACCGCCCATGCCTCTGAGCTGGACCTGTGGACTTACCCCGACTGGATCTTCCCGGTGCGCGGCGTTGGCGAAGGTACCCGCGCCTTCCCCATGCAGGGTCAGTACTTCAAGACCGGCGGTGAGAAAGGGTGGGCTCCCGAACCCGGCAGCCCGGCGGCGCTCTTGCAGGAAATTTACCGCAAGGGTCTGCAAGAACCCAGTGAAGAGAAGCGCAATCAGATCATCTGGGAAGCCGTGCGTGTCTATATTGACAAAGGCCCCTTCATCATCGGCGCGGCGGGCGACCAGCCCATGCCGGTTGTCTGCAAGAACTACTTCAAGAACGTCCCGGAGTACGGCGTGCTCGGCCCGTGGGCGCCCGGCACCCCCGGCAATACCCATCCTGAGCAGTACTGGATGGACAAGTAAACAGTTTTCCGATAGCGGGTGGGGAAACCTTCCCCACCCGCTCTGTTTTTCATCGTAGGAGAGGAGGTAGCAATGCTATCGTATATTGCGAGACGGATCCTTTATATGGTGATTATGGTCATTCTAGTCTCCTTTGTCAGCTTCCTCATTATTGAACTCCCTCCTGGGGATTATCTCACCGTGAAATTGCAGCAGTTGCAGGCGCGCGGCGACCTCAGCGCCCAACAGCGCATCAACGAATATCGCGCGCGTTACAAATTGGATCAACCCGTGCTAACACGTTACTGGAACTGGATCACCCATTTTATCACCGGGGACTTCGGGGAATCGTTCGAGTTTGAACGACCGGTCTCAGAAATTATCGGGCAACGCGCAGCCATGTCGGTAGTGCTGGCGCTGTCCAGTATCACGATTGTGTGGTGTCTGGCAATACCGATTGGGGTCTACTCGGCCACACACCAATATTCCCTCGGCGACCAGGTGGTGACAACGATAAGTTTCCTGGGATTGGGGATGCCGGGATTCCTGCTGGCGTTGTTGGTGCTATTCTTTGCGATGATGGTGCTGAAGGTCGAAGTCGGAGGCTTATTCTCACGCGAGTTCACCGATGCGCCCTGGAGCTGGGCCAAAGTCGTTGACCTGCTCAAGCATCTCTGGATTCCGGCGGTGATCAGCAGTGTGACCGGCACAGCCGGCCTGGTGCGCATTATGCGCGGCAACCTGCTGGAAACGCTTGGCCAGCCCTTTGTGGAAGCGGCCCGCGCGCGCGGTCTTAAACAGGGAAAAGTGACCTGGAAACACGCGGTGCGCGTCGCCATCAACCCCCTGATCGTCATTTTGACCTCGGAGGCGCTGCCGAGCATCGTCGCCGGCGACGCGCTGGTAGCCACGGTGCTCAACCTGCCGACGGTAGGACCGCTGTTTGTGCGCGCGCTCATCTCGCAAGATATGTTCCTCGCCGGAACGGTGCTGGTGTTTATCGTGTTGATGACCATGATCGGCACGCTGATCGGCGATCTTACCCTGGCGGCATTGGACCCGCGCATCCGTTTGGAATAGGGAGGATGAACTTATGGAAGAGTCACAAGTTATCGAGAACGGATCAAGCGCAAAAGGTAAGGAGCAACAATTAAGCCAGGCCTACTGGAGTCTGGTGTGGTGGAAATTCAAGAAAAACAAGCTCGCCATCGTCGGCGCGATTATCATCATCCTTTTCTATACCGTCTGCGGACTGTTCGCCGAGTTCTTCTCCCCCTACCGGCTGGATTACCAATCAAATTACCTGGAAGCGCGCCCACAACCATTGGTTTTCAAAAATCCCGACGGTAACTTTAGCCTGCGTCCCGCCGTTTATGGCCTGGATCAACAATTGGACCTGGTAGCACGCACACGGGTATGGGTGGTCAACAAAGAGCGAATTTACCCGCTTTCCCTCTTCGTCAAAGGGCAATCCTACAAATTGCTCGGCTTGATCCCCATGAACGTGCATTTGTTCGGTGTAAACACGGAAAAATACCCGGATGGCACCGTCTTCCTCTTTGGGACTGACCGTTTGGGACGCGATCTTTTCTCACGTATCCTGTATGGAGGTCGCCTATCGCTGCTCCTCGGCTTGATCGGCCAGTTCGGCACGCTGCTGCTGGGGATGGTAATGGGCGTGATTTCCGGCTATTACGGCGGCATGACGGACATCCTGATCCAACGGCTGGTCGAGTTCTTCGGCGCCTTCCCCGATATTCCGCTGTTTATGGCGCTGGCGGCAGCGATCCCGGTCACATGGTCGCCCATCCTTGTCTACTTTATGTTGACGCTGATTCTCGTCTTCATCCGCTGGGGTGGATTGGCCCGGCAGGTACGCGGCCTGATTCTCTCCTTGCGAGAACGCGAATACGTGCTGGCAGCGCAAAGCGCCGGCGCCAGCGACCGGCGCATCATGTTCCGCCACCTGTTGCCGGGCACGATGAGCCACGTCATCGTCATTGCCACGTTGATGATTCCCGGCATGATCCTCTCGGAGACGGCGTTAAGCTGGCTAGGGCTGGGCCTGCGCCCACCGCTGACCAGTTGGGGTGTGCTGCTGCAAGAAGTCAGTGCCGTGCGGATCATTCGCTTCGCCCCCTGGCAGTTAATCACGGTTCCCTTCATCATCGTGGTCGTGCTGGCCTTCAATATGCTCGGAGACGGGTTACGCGACGCCTTGGATCCCTACGGTGGACGGTAAAGGAGGATGCGATGGCTGAGCCTTTAGTCGAAATCAAAGATTTGCACGTAGAATTCGAAGTACGCGATGGGATTATCAAAGGCGTTGACGGCTTTACCCTGACCATCAACCGGGGTGAGACGTTGGGCGTGATCGGCGAAAGCGGCTGTGGAAAATCCATCACCGCCAAAGCCGTGATGCAGATGGTGCCCAAGCCCGGCAAAATCACCGACGGCGAAATCATCTACTATCGCCGGGACAAATACAACCCCCAAAAGCCCACCCGGATTGTCAACATCACCAAGCTGGACCCTGACGGTGATGAAATTCGCTCCATTCGCGGTGGCGAGTTTGCGATGATCTTCCAGGAGCCGATGAGTTCGCTGACGCCGGTTTATACCACCGGGACGCACATCGGAGAAGCATTGAGCCTGCACCGCCTGCTGCCCAAAACCGTGGGCGAGCACATGGCAGAGCAAATGATGCAGTACCGCCCCGTCACCAAACAAGAAGCCCGCGAGATCTCCATCGAGATGCTGCAAAAGGTGGGCATCCCCAAGCCGCACGAGCGCGTGGACGCCTATCCGCACCAGCTCTCCGGCGGGCAACGCCAGCGCGTGATGATCGCCATCGCGCTCTCCTGTCAGCCGTTTATGCTGATTGCGGATGAGCCAACGACGGCACTGGATGTGTCCATTGAGGCGCAGATTCTCGACCTGATGCGCGAATTGCAAGAATCGATGGAAATGTCCATTATGTTCATCACCCACAACCTGGGCGTAGTGGCAGAAATGGCAAAGGAAATCGTGGTGATGTACATGGGCAAGCAGGTGGAGAAGTCCGATACCGTGCGGGTCTTCTACGAACCCAAGCACCCGTACACCCGCGCGCTGCTCCAGTCCATCCCCAAAGTCGGGAAACGTTCCAGCGAGCGCCTGGCTTCGATTAAGGGGATGGTGCCCGATCCCTTCCACCTGCCGAAAGGGTGCGTCTTCCACCCGCGCTGCCCCTCCTTCATGCCGGGCAAGTGCGACGTGCTGACGCCCAATTGGATCGAGGCCGAACCCGATCACTGGGTCCGCTGTCTGTTATACGAGGGCGTGTAGGAGGTAAAGCAAAAATGGCCGAAAGAATAGCTACGCAAAATGCCCGTATCATTCTGGATGTTAAAGGGATGAAAAAATACTTCCCCATCCAGAAGGGTCTGCTCAAAAAAGTCGTCGGCTATGTAAAAGCCGTGGACGACGTGAGCCTTTACCTCCGCGCCGGCGAAACCCTGGGGTTGGTGGGCGAAAGCGGATGCGGAAAAACGACCGTCAGCCGCACCATCATCCGCCTGTACGAGCCGACCGCCGGCACCGCCCATTTCGAGACGGCGCTGTTCTCTGCCGATGGCAAACCGGAGATGGTCAACATCTTCGACCTGGACAAGGAGCAAATGAAGCGCATCCGCCGCGAGGTCGCCATGATCTTCCAGGACCCCATCAACTCCCTGAACCCGCGCATGTCGGTCTTCGACATTGTTTCGGAGCCGATGGTGATCCACGGGATGAAGATCGGCCCGGAAATGGAAGAAACCGTCGTCACGTTGCTGGAACGGGTGGGCCTGCGCAAAGAGCACATCCGCCGTTACCCGCACGAGTTCTCCGGCGGGCAGCGCCAGCGCATCGGCATCGCGCGCGCGCTGTCGATGAACCCCAAGATCATCTTCTGCGATGAGCCGGTGTCGGCGTTGGATGTGTCCATCCAGGCGCAGACGTTGAACCTGTTGCAGGACTTACAGGCGGACTTCAATCTGTCCTACGTCTTCGTGGCGCACGACCTGAGCGTGGTGCAGCACATTTCCGACCGTGTCGCGGTGATGTACGTCGGCAAAATCGCCGAAACGGCCCACTCCGATGTTTTGTACAACGAGCCGCTGCATCCCTATACCGAGGCGTTGATGTCGGCGGTGCCCAAACCCGATCCGCGCTACCAGTCGGAGCGCATCATCATGCAAGGCGACGTGGCCGATCCTTCCAATCCGCCGCCGGGCTGCTATTTCCATCCACGCTGCCGCTACGCCATCGACAGGTGCTCAAAAGAGACACCGGAATTCCGCGAACTCAAGCCGGATCATTGGGTGGCCTGTCATCGGGCTGAAGAGCTGAAACTGAAAGGGGTGTAACATGGCTGTGGCTGATAAATTATCCATCCTGCAACGCACACCGTTGTTTCGGAGATTGAACCGGCGGCAGATCGAACAAGTGGGAAAACGTTTCGTCGAGCGCACGTATGCCCCAGGCGATCACATCGTCACGCAGGGCAAGGGCGGCGAAGGCTTCTTCATCCTGATGGAAGGGCGGGCCGAAGCGGTTCACGAGCAAACCGATGGAACACAGATCGTCCTGAACCCACTCGAGCCGGGCGATTTCTTCGGCGAGATGGCGCTGCTGACCGATCAAATGCGCACGGCCTCCGTGGTAGCTACGGAACCAACGTG
>JAIOAS010000272.1 GCA_019873725.1 Chloroflexota bacterium
CATATCCATCCAATTCTTATCAGTAGTCCAACTCTTCCAAACATCTTCCCATCCATCGCCGTACTTCTTGCGTAAATAATCCTTGATGGCATCTTCCTCAAAGTGCCCCGTGGGATCCGTATACCTGAGTGGATTATTGAGCGCATACGCATACCGGTTGAGACTCTGCGGATTGGCCGGGCTGGGCACAATCGAATCGGCGCTGAGGAATCGGCCTAGCAACGGATCATAATATCTTGCATTGTAGTCGTACAATCCCAACCCGATCTCGTTACGTTGACCGGTGTACTGGCGGTCGGTGTCCATCGCGCCGCTGCGCGTCTCCCCATACGGATAATGCGCCTACAAAACAGGCGAGCGCATTTCGCTTACTTTGCCACCACTGGCATCCGTGCTCAAGGACGCGCTGCCCAGGTAGTCGGCGTGCAGGTAGGGGAGGGTGGAGGTCGCGCCGTTCGTCCCGCAACTGCCGTTGGTGCCCGTACACATGCGCATCGCCACCCGCTGACTGCCGGCGTAGTAGTACTTGATCATCGTGCTGGTGCTGGCGTTTGGCAGACTGCGCCAAACGTCGTCCACTCGAAGTGGATGTCGATGTAGCAGGTGGTCACGCCGTTCAGCACGGATTTGACGTGGTGGCCGTCCCTTGACATGCTGTGGCAGCGGTTTTATACGTGTTGGTTTATGTCCAGTTTTGTGGGTACATTTCCACTTCAACGAAACCGTCTATGAATCTATAAGGACAAACCAGATAGTCCAAAGTATAAAGCCAACCATAATAAGTGTGATAAGCAGGTCGGTTAGTGCTGCTCGCATTGTACGACCTCTGGCTGTCATCTGGCGTTTTCCTTTCCAAGCGCCAAGCACCTCTAGTAATGTGCGAAAGGCACTATAGAGAAGTGCTATACCGAATGGCAAAAGCACAAGAACAAACCATTTCACGGGTGGACTCCTCAATATACAATTTGCTGTACGACTACATCAAGACCAGACAGTTTTTCTGCTAGACCGACTTAACATCCAATGAAAGCTTAAGAAGCCTCAACGGATCAGCGAGCGACAATTGGCATATACACTTTGTATTGTGAACCAGGATCTAACCACTGCCTAACAATGTAGTGAATCATTAAACTTCCAATAACATAGGGCGACTGACTTCCTACAAGCGATAAGTTGCGTAGCCTTAGTATTCTACTCCCTTCATCTGTCGTAACCGTGAGTTTGCTTCCGAAGATACCAGGATTCAATGATATCTTTGCTCCGGTCTCGTCGGCGCCCAAATCTCCCAAGGCAATCCTGATATTGTTTAGATCATCATAGGTTAACGCCATGCAAACGCCATCAAGAAACAACGCAACGCTAACCACTGACACAGGTAAGCCTCCTAGCAAAAGCGCTACAGATTCATCAGATATTGCTCGCTCTCCGAAGAGTTTCAGAATAGTGGCGATGGCTTCGCTAGCTATGGCTGAACCCAAAGAGAAATCAGATAACTGCTCAAGGGTATTCATTAGTTCGCCAGCTTCTTCAGCCGATAATTCTACTTGAAAGTGTCCCGTCGGATCGACATACCGGAGTGGATTATTCAAACAATACGCATACCGATTGAGCGCCTGAGGATTCGCCGGCCCCATCGGGACATTGTGCTCCTGGCGCGTCTTGCTATCCCACTGGAAGAACGCGCCGAACTGCAACACCTCGCGGTTCTCTGCGTTGACCTGCGCCGCAAATTCGCCCAGGTTCACCGTGAGCGGCGTCAGGCGCGTCTTGCTGTCGTAGCCCAGGGTAGCTGCCCCGCCGCCAGAGCCGCTGGCGGCGCCCGGCACGATGCTATCCGCCTGGATGAAGCGGCCCAGGGCGGGGTCGTAGTAGCGGGCGTTGTAAAAGTACAAGCCGATGGCCGCGTCCTCGATTTGCCCGGTGAAGCGCCGGTTGGTGCGCGTGATGCCCCAGATGGTCCGCGTCTCGCCGTAGGGCAGGTAGCGCAGCTCGCCCACTTTGTTCCCCCCGGCGTCGGTTGTCAACGATGCGCTGCCGAGATGGTCGGCGTGCAAGTAGTATACCACGCCTCCAGCCCGCTGCGCCACCCGCTGGCTGCCCAGGTAGTAGTAGCTCGTCGTCGTGTTGGCGGTGACGTTCTTCTCGTAGTGCGCCCCCACATAGACCGTCGTGCGCGTGCCCCATACCTCGATCTCGACCCAGTGGTTGCCGGCGTTCTTGTTCGAGCCGTTCAGGTAATCGCGCACGTAGCGCACGTTGCGCGCGGCGAAGGTGTACGTCCTCCCCGCCGCCGTCTCCGCGTATGTCCCCGACACGGCGCTGTCGAAGACGGTGTACCAGGTTGTGCCGTCCGCGCTCACCTGCGTCTTGGTGGCGTTGTAGATGCGCCCGTCGGCGGCGTAGTGCCACACGCGCACCTTGTCCACGCTGTAGACCGCGCCCAGGTCGAGCTGCACATAGTGTAGCCCGGTCTGCGCGGTGTAGGCAAACTCGCCGCTGGAACCGCTGCCGCTGTCGGCCCACGTGTCGCCGTTGGTGACAACGTCGGGCCAGGTGAGTGTGCCGCTACTGGTGGCGCGTCGGCGCGGTGCCGGAAGTGTAGCGCATTCCACCCCACGGATAATAACGCAGTTCGGCGACTTTGCCACCACTGCTGTTGGCGGTAAGCGACGTCGATCCCAGGTGATCGCCAAGCAGGAAGGACAGCGTGCTGCTCCCCTTACGCATCGCCAGGCGCTGACTGCCGGCGTAGTAGTACTTGATCATCGTGCTGGTGCTGGCGTTTGGCAGACTGCGCCAAACGTCGTCCACTCGAAGTGGATGTCGATGTAGCAGGTGGTCACGCTGTCCAGTACGGATTTGACGCGGTGGCCGTCACTGCTACTGAGCAACCGGTTGCCAAATGTGCAAGAAGTCCACCCGCTCGAAGTGCGCGTCAGCCGTGGCGCAGTGAACGATCCCATATTGTTGACACGTCGCCACGTGCAGCGCATCGGTCGGCAGCAAGAGGTAACGACTGCCTAAGGCTAAACTGTTTTCTTGTTCGCGCGCGCTGACATTGACGATCCGCAGTCCCTCGGCCTGTAGCGCCAGCAGATAGCCCCAAAAATCCTGACACACTTGATAACAGGCTGCGGCTAACGCAGCATCCTGCAGCAACTGTTTCTTGATGCGGGTGATTTTGGTCGTCGCCAACAATTCGGAACCTTTGCCCACCAGCAAGGCGTAAAAGACCTCATTCAAGACGAAATCGGAGGTCACGGCGTGGATGTGCTTGTCCTCGATCCGGTTTAGAAACTCAGCACAGGCGTCCTGGTATGCCGGCGTGCCCAGGGCGAAGTAGGTGAAAATGTTGGCATCGACAAAAATCTCAGCCTCGCCGGAGAAATCCGCCAGGTTCACGATCCCGTCCCCTCCAACAACGCTTGTTCGTAATCGTCATGCAGCGCTTCTGCCGCCACGCGCGGGCGCACGAAGCCTTTGAAGCGCGCGGTCATGTTTTTAGGTTTGATGAGGACATAGTTCTCGTGTTGCACCACCTCGATCTCCCCTAAGTTCCGGAAAAGCTGGCGGGGCAGGAAAAGCCCTTGTTCGGTTATTTGGACAGCCGATAAAGTCGTCATGGTTGACTCCTTTCGATTCCCCTGACAGGTCGCTTGCGATACCATTTGTTCACTCACTATCATACCGCAATCCCTGCGAATTGTCTATGCCAACACCTTTCTCGGGTGCATTTCAGAATGGGGCGACTTTTCTTAAATTGCACCGCAGAGCACGCAGCGTCCGCAGAGTTGCCAGAAATTTCTCCGCGTTCTCAGCGAACTCTGCGGTTAAATAAGACGTTTATCTGGCTTTTGCCCCTGAATTGAAATGCACCCTCATTTACCGATTCTTCGACACTTGACATACTTCGGTCTGGGAGTAGCATTTTGATGGCTGCTAACTTTAGATGCCGAGGTGATCCATGCCGGTGATTCGACAACTTGTGCCTGGCGATGAAGATGCGCTTGAAGCCTTCCTGCTGCCGCGTTTGGAAACATCCATGTTTTTGATCAGCAACATGCGCGAGTCCGGCCTGGAATACAACGGGGAGCGCTATACCGGAGATTACGTGGCTGCTTTCGAGGATGACGACATCGTTGCCGTGATGGCGCATTTCTGGAACGGGATTGTCATCACGCAAGCGCCCGTGCATCTCGACGCGCTGTGGCGTGAGACGCTCCGCACGTCGCAACGTCCACTCAAGGGTATTATCGGGCCATATCACCAGGTCTTCTCGCTGAAAAGCACGTTGCCCCTGGAGTCCGCCGCTCTCCAGTTGGACCGGCGCGAAATCCTGTACAGCCTCGCCCTGGATGCTCTGGTCGTCCCGGCGGCATTGCAAACCGGGCAGGTCACGGGACGCCCGGCCGAATACCGCGACGTGGACATCCTGGCGCGCTGGCGCGTTGGCTACGCGATCGAGGCGTTGGGGGAAGAGGAGAGCGAGGCGCTCTGGACAAATGAGCGTGCCATGACCGAGCGCGCGGTTGAGGAGGGCAACACGTGGGTTCTTGAAGCGGACGGGCAGCTTGTGGCTACCAGCGCGTTCAATTCGCGTATATGGGAAGCCGTGCAAGTCGGCGGGGTGTGGACGCCGCCGGAGTTTCGCGGACGTGGTTACGCGCGCTGCGTTGTCGCGCAATCGTTGCTCGATGCCCGCGCTGAGGGTGCGCAGTTGGCGATTCTGTTCACCGACGAAATCAACATCCCGGCGCAAAAAGCCTACACCGCCCTGGGATTCCGGCACGTCGGCGACTACTATTTGTTCATGGTGCATGATCCGCTCGACGTGGCGCTGTGAGGTTGCTGGATAAAAATACACCCCGAATCTCCACGAATTTTCACTAATTTACCTGCTATTCGTGAAGATTGTGTACTGGTCAACAAGATACTGAATATCCCGACCAGGTTATTTTCACCGCTGAGTTCGCTGAGAGCGCGGAGAAATCGGCGTTGTTTGCAACGCATAGCATCTCTGTGGACTCTGCGCTCTCTGCGGTGCAATATATGTCTGACGACTATATATTCGTGAAGATTGGTGTGGATTTGTAGTATGTACGAGGAGAGTTTAACAATGACACAATTACCCCGTTTACAAGTGAGTTCAAACCGGCGTTTCATCATTACCGAGAACGGTGACCCGTTCTTCTGGCTCGGTGACACGGCCTGGGAGCTGTTTCACCGGCTGACGCGCGAGGAGGCGGAGCGGTACTTCGCCAACCGGCAGGCCAATCGCTTCACCATCATCCAGGCGGTGGCGCTGGCAGAATTCGACGGCCTCAACACGCCCAACGCCTACGGCGAGTGCCCGCTGCTCGACCACGATCCTACCCGGCCCAATGAGGCGTACTTCGCTTACGTCGATGAAGTGATCCAGATGGCCGCTCGCCACGGTCTCTACGTTGGCCTGCTGCCCACCTGGGGCGATAAAGTCACTCGCCAGTGGGGCGTGGGGCCGGTGGTGTTTAACCCGGAGAACGCGGAAGTCTACGGGCGCTTCCTCGGCGCGCGCTACCGCGAGCAGACCAACGTTGTCTGGATTCTCGGTGGCGACCGGCCCGCCGTCCACGAGGCGCACGATTACCGCCCGATCTGGCGGGCGATGGCGGCAGGTATCGACGCGGGAATGGAACGCCCATCGTTCAAGACATATCACCCGATGGGAGGACATTCCACTTCGGCGTGGCTGCACGACGAGACCTGGCTGGATATGCATATGATGCAGTCGGGGCACGGCGGCGGGCGCGATGTGCCGGTGTGGGAGTGGGTGACGCACGACTACGCGCTCACGCCGGTTAAGCCGGTGCTCGATGGGGAACCAAACTACGAGGACCATCCGGTCAATCCGTGGCCCACGTGGGATCCCAAAAACGGCTATTTCCGCGACCACGACGTGCGCAAGCAGCTCTACCGCTCGGTGTTTGCGGGCGCGTGTGGTGTCACCTACGGGCATCACGCCGTCTGGCAATTCGCGGATGAAAAGCACGGGGCCATCAATTTTGCCGAGTTCCCGTGGACGGTGGCCCTCGACCGGCCCGGTGCGCGCCAGGTGAAGCACCTGCGGGCACTGATGGAATCGCGGCCCTATCTGAACCGGATTCCCGACCAGGCCATGCTGCTTTCCGACCCGGGGATGGGGGGGCATCACGTCCGCGCCACCCGCGATAGTGAGGGACGTTACGCCTTCGTCTACTTACCCCTGCCCCTGCCTGTCACCGTCAACCTGGAGGTGATTTCGGGCGCGCGCGTCAATGCCTGGT
>JAIOAS010000273.1 GCA_019873725.1 Chloroflexota bacterium
CTTCACCCTCACCGTGACCGATGCCTATGGTCTGGCCTCTGAGGCAGACGAAGTGCTCGTCAGCGTGGGCGGTGCGCCCATCGCGGGTTTGCGGGTGGTCAACAGCAGCCCCACACCCTTGGGGCAGACGACGTTCTTCACGGCCAGCGTCACGGCGGGCACGAACGTGCTTTACCACTGGGACTTCGGCGATGGGGAAGGGGATAGCGGCGCGCACGTCAATCACACCTATGCTAACTCTGGTTTCTATGTAGCCACGGTGACGGCCTTCAACGCCGGCGGCAGTTTGGTCGCCAGTACTCCCGTCACCATCAGCAATACCACCCGCGAAAGCGCGCAGCCGATCAGCAACAACACGGTACTGACCAGCGTGTTGGTCAGCGTCGACGATACCGACTGGTATCGCTTCAATGTCCCGGAGCCGGATTCGACCATCACCATCACTTTGAGCAACCTGCAAGAGGACTTCGATCTGTACTTGTTCGCGCCGGAAGTGGATGAGGAAACCGGGCAGTTGCGCGACCTGGGGCGCATCGGCACCCTGGGGCGCATCGGCACGCTGGGCCGCATCGGTACGTTGGGGCGGATCGGGACACTCGGCCAACTGGCGAACATCGGCGAGCTGCTCGATCTGGGCCGCATCGGCACGTTGGGGCGCATCGGGACGCTGGGGCGGATTGGGACGTTGGGGCGGATTGGAACGTTGGGGCGCATCGGCACGCTCGGCAACATCGCCGAACTGGGCCGCATCGGCACGCTGGCGGGGATGTCTGTGCAGCCGTTTACCACCACCGAGCAAATCGTCTACGAAACCTATGAGTTGTACGGTTCCTACTACATCGCCGTGGCAGCGTTTGAACGGCAAGGGGTCGGACAGCCGTACACGCTGACCGTCCAGGTGACACCGCCGGTCGCGCCGTTATATCCGCCGACGGATACTGTTACTGTTTCGGTCACACCACCGGTCACCGATACGACTGTGGAAACGCTGATTCTCTATCATCCCATGCGGATCGAGACGTTCTATCCGGGACAACAGGCGTTGCTCTTGAGTGAACTCGGCGATGCCCTGGTTGCTCTGGCCACACATCCTCAGGTCAACGGCGAAATCATCGACCTGGGCGATTACCCGGAGATCGTCGCCGCCTATGCGCTGTGGGATGCGCATTTCGACAATCCGCTCTTTGCTAACTACGTGGCGCAGCATATCAAGGCACTACTGTACGAGATTGCGCCATCCTATCCCAACCTCAAGTACCTGGTGCTGGTCGGCGATGACCGCATCATCCCCCAGCGCCGCATCCGGGACGATGCCCTGGTCTCCAATGAGCGCACCTACTACGACGCCGACTTCGCGGTCAACATCCGCAGCGCGCTGGAACGGCGTTATTTCCTCAGCGACGATTACTACGCCGGACTGTTGCCGCTGCCGTGGCAAGGCCGCGAGTTGTATCTGCCTCAGGTCGCCATCGGCAGATTGGTGGAAACGCCGGGCGAGATGCTGGCTGCCGTCGTGACGTTCCTGGCGCAGCCGGTCGCCACGCCGCAAAACGCGCTGGTCACCGGCTACGACTTCTTGCTCGATCAGGCCGATGCCATCACCCGCTCATTGACTGCGCAGGGCATCCAGACACTGCACACCCTCATCCGCGATGACTGGACCGCGGATGACTTGCGCGCGCATTACATCTCGGCCACCAGCGCCCTTAACTCGCTCAACGCGCACTTCACCCACTATGGCGCAATCCCGCCTACGATACCACTCACCCCCACCTGGGGCGACCTTTTCGTTTTCGCCGCTGAAGTGACCTCCACGACCGATTACCGGGGCACGATCAACTTCTCCGTCGGTTGTCACTCCGGGTTGAACGTGCCGGACGCCGGCGCCTCGAACGTGTGGGAGGCGACGGATTGGGCGCAGGCGTTGCTGCGCCAAGGCGGTGTCTGGATCGGTAACACCGGTTACGGTTACGGTGACTCGGACCTAATCGCTTACTCGGAGCGGTTGATGGTCAATTTCACCGAAGAGTTGGGCTACTGGGAGAACGCTACCGCACCAACAGTGGGGCGCGCGTTGCTGCGTGCCAAGCAACGCTACTATAACAGCGCCGCCGCCGGGACGTTCAATACTTACGATGAGAAAGTCCTGGGTGTGATGACGCTCTACGGACTGCCGATGCTCGCCGTCCACATGCCGCAGACGACGACCGTTGCGCCGGACGCGGTGTTTGTGGGGCGGGCGCTTGCGCCACAGGCCGCCTCGCTGACGCCCAGCGCCGTCTTCACCACAGCCCACACGCTGACGTTCGACTATTCGGCCCATACGCAAGCGCCGTGGGGTACGTACTACACCGTCAACGGCAGTACTGACGTGTTGGTCGCGGGCGGGCGTCCGATGCAGCCGCGCGCAGATGTTGCTGCCCACGCCGCCGACACCATCGCGCATGGCGTGTTGATGCTCGGTGGAACGTTTGTAGAACAAGCCGACTTCGATCCGGTTGTCTCGCGCATCGTTACCGACGCCGTCTTCCTGACTGAAGAGCCAGCTTTCCCGAACACCGGCTGGTATCCGGCGCAGCCCGCCGCGCTCAACCGCTTCCTCTCACTGGAAGGCGACTTGCGCGAGCGGCTGGTCGTCGTCCCCGCGCAGTTTATGGCGACGACGCTCACCACGCCGACGACGGGGATGCTGCGGCGCTACACCGGCTTGCAGTTCGAGGTCTACCACGCGCCGTTCACCGCCACCGACTTCATCGCGCCGAGCATCTGGGCTGTCACGGCGATCAGTTCCACCAGCGGACTGGACTTCGTCGTCTGGCTTGAGGATACGGCTGAAGCTGGCGACACCACAGCCGGCGTCGCGCGCGTGGTGATGCTCTATCAACTGGACGATGAGACCACCTGGCGCAAGGCCGAACTGACCTACCAGCCTGACGCCAACGGGGTGGGGCGCGCTGTGGGGCGGGTCGCCCCGATCAGGGGGCGCATCAGCTACTTCGCGCAGGCCGTGGATCGCACCGGCAACGTGGCGCTGGCGCTCAATCACGGCGCCCCCTTCACCGAGGTGGAAATCGGCCCGAATCCAACCATCTATTTGCCGCTGGTGATGCGCAATCGCTGATGAGGGACTGGGGGGCAGGGATGTAATCCCTGACTCCCAGTCACCTGGATTTATGTTTGCCGGGGATTGCCAGATCCCGGCATGGCGACAAAAACCGCGGATCTGGCGATCCGTTTTAAGCCGCTGGGACTGGTTTGGAACTGAGGAGTTCCTATGGTAGATTATTTTTATCATTTCGTGGTGGCGTTGGGCATCGGGATTTTCATCGGCATCCAACGCGAGTCGGCGTATGACGAGCCGGAAGGCAAGCTATTTGCCGGGGTGCGCACGTTTGCGTTGATCAGTCTGGCGGGTTTCGGCGCTGCATTGGCGGCGGATCAACTGTCCTCGGCGCTGCCATTTGTGGGTGTGCTGTTGGTGTTCGGCGCGTTAGTCGCGCTTTCATATCACCGGGATGTGCGCGCGGGTAAGCCGGGGATGACGACCGAGATGGCGACATTGATCACCTTCGTGATCGGCGCGGCGTGTTACTGGAACTTGATCCTGTTGGCGGCGGCGCTCGGCGTAGCCTTGATGGCGCTCCTTTCACTCAAGCCGCAATTCCGTACCCTGGCGCACGCCATCACCCGCGAGGACATCTACGCGACGCTCAAGTTTGCCGTCATCAGCATCATTGTCCTGCCGATTCTGCCCAATCGCAACTTCGGCCCGCCGCCGTTCGACGTGTTCAACCCCTACAAAATCTGGCTGATGGTGGTTTTCATCTCCGGCATCAGCTTTTTGGGCTACGTGATGATCAAACTCATCGGGGCGCAGCGCGGGATCGGGCTGACGGGGTTGCTGGGGGGATTGGCGTCGAGTACCGCCGTCACCCTGAGCTTTTCGCAACGCAGCCGCACCAACCCGGAACTGGCGCGCCCCTTTTCGCTGGCGATCATCGTCGCGTGGACGGTGATGTTCGTTCGTGTCCTGGTGATCGTTTTCGCGCTCAATCAGTCGTTGGCTTACCGGCTGCTGTTGCCGATGTGTGCGCCGTTGGTCGTGGGATTGGGGTATTGCGCTTACCTGTACATCCGGCAGCGCGCTTACGCCAAAGAGGATCTCGCCTTCTCCAACCCCTTCGAACTCGGTCCGGCGCTGAAATTCGGCGCGTTGTATGCCGTTGTCTTGCTCATCTCCACGGCGGCGCGCGTTTTGTTTGGCAACACCGGTATTTACGTCTCCAGCTTTGTCTCTGGCATCGTTGACGTGGACGCCATCGTGCTCTCCATGATCGATCTGGCGCGCGCGCCCACGAACCTGGATTTGATTGTCGCTGCGCGAGCCATCACGATTGCGACGCTTGCCAGCACGCTCTTCAAAGGCGTCTTCGCGCTGGCGAGTGGCTCTCCGGCGCTGCGCCGTGCCCTCTGGCCGGGGATGGCGCTGATGGTTGCAGTAGGGGCGGCGGTGATTCTGGTGCTGTAAACTGTGTCAAGGATACCCAAATAGCGCCGAATGAGACCAGCAGGGTTCTTGTGTGGTTGGATCCGTCCTTTTCTTTCACCTCGTTGCTTGCCGCATCACCAGTGGTAAAAACACCTGCCGGATGCTTTCCGGGTCGTCGTACTCGTAAGCGCCCAGGTCGGGCAACGGATCGCGTTTGACGCCGATAATATCGTATCGCACCGGTGAATACGCCCCTCGGTTCCTGGCCGGAGATGTGGCGGTCAGGCGATAGTCGTCCGGTCCTACAAAATTGGGGGCCTCGATTTCGTCTCGGTAGTGGATGATCTTCCCGCCATCGTTGAAGTTGATCTGTTGTTCATTAATCCCCCATAGCGTCGCTGTTAATTGCACAATGGTAGGATTCTCGGTTTGTCCCAAAACGTGTGCGCCTACCACATCGTGCCCGGATATGATTGTGTTGGTCATTGTTGCGAAGGCGGGGTTGTTTCCCAGATTCTGCACCCACAGACCGGTGCCGCCGTTATCTGCCAGGGTGGTGTGCCACGCCTGCATTTCGCCGCCGAGGATGATCAAACCTGTCTGGGTGATGACGGTTGGACCTGCCAGTCTATTGTCTGCGATCACAGTGTTGATTAACGTTGAACGATTGTTTCGCAGCACCACGCCATTGGTATTGGATAGAATATAACAATCACGGATAACGACGTCACTGTTTTCTGCAAACAGGCCGCCGCCACTCCCCGTGGCGTAGCCGTTGGCGATGGTCAATCCCTCCAGCGTCACGAGGGCAGGTATGCTGGGGTTCGGTGAAGCAATCACGCTGCCGCGCCCTTCTCCCTGCGGATTGATGACCGTGGGATAGTTGGCCGGTTCCGCCGTCGTCCAGTTGGTGAGGGTATAGCCGCCCCGTACCGTCAGGGTTTTGGTGATGAACATCGCCTGGGTGATCGTCGGCGAGCCATCCAGAGGGTATGGTACCGTGGTCACGTCGACATAGACGCCTTGCGCCACACGCACTTCGTCGCCGGCCACGGCAGCGTTGATGGCTGCCTGGAGTGTGGCATAGCAGGGGGTTATACCCGCGCCGCAGTTGCCGCCCGGGGCAACGTAGCGGATGGTGGTCAACGCAGTGGCGGACGCTGCAAGGCTCCAGGCGAGCGCCCACAACAAGACTATGGACATGATGAGTGTAAGTAACAGTTTCCTGATACGCATAGGTCTACCTCCTTCAAAAATAACACAGAATATAGAGGGCACGGAGAGAATTCTAAAAAACCTTCGTATTCTCTGTGTCTCCGTGGTGCAATACTTTTGTCCGCGTTGGCGTGGTTTGCTATATGGGGGTTCCTTTCGATATAGACAGCAGGGCCTTCGTGTCGGTGCAGCGCAGGCCACTCTGGCGCAAGAGCCCCCAGGTCTACTTTACACTTATCCGCGTCAGCACGACGGTTTTAGCGGGCATCTGGCCTTTTTCCCAGACGATGGGCAGGTGTTCCAGTTCGCCTGCGGCGTTTACGCGGTAGATCGCCAGTTGCAGGTTGTAGACGCCTGGCGTAACGTCGGCAGCGATGGCGAGTGCGCGCGGTTCATCGATGGTTTGTCCCACCCGCCACGAGGATGTCGGCGCAGCGCCGTCCAACGGCCAGGCATCGGATTGGGCGGCCTTGTTCCACTGTGCGTCGATGAGCTGCACGGAGATGGTGTAGTCGCCGTCGATGGGGGCCGCGCAG
>JAIOAS010000274.1 GCA_019873725.1 Chloroflexota bacterium
AGGAGCACGCCGAACGCGGGATGGTTCACGGCTTCGCAGAGTCTCTTCATATTTTGCGCGTTCATCTCCGCGCCCCAGTGATTCTCCGGGCCGACTTTGTAGCCGTTGTCGTAGGCGCGCTGCGCGAATTCCTGATAGCGTTTGACGATGAAGTCGAATTGCTCATCGGTCCAGTTGGCCTCGCGCCCACCGGCATCGATGCGGACGGTCAGCGCGCCGAGGACCTCACCGGCGTGGAGCGCCGCCAGCCCGTTCTGGTAGTGCTGCTCGCGCACGGCGGGATCGTCCTCCCAAAGATGCGCGCCATCCACGCACAGGTTTGCCAACACCAAGCCTCGCTCGTCCAGCGCATCCTTTACCTTCGCCAGGTAGTCATCATCCGTGGAGAGCAGCATCCCGTTCCAGATGTCGGCCGCGTCCAGGTGATAGCGGTACTTGCAACTTTCGAGGTAGCCGAACAAATCCATCTTGCCTTCGCGCAGCAAACCGTGAAAAGCATACGATGCGATTGAAATTTTGTACATGTTTCGCCCCCTTCAATAGTCGAATAGTCTCTAGTTTTGTAGTCGAAGCGACAGATTGTCATCTGGCAGTTTGCCGCACGTTTGCTATGTCACATGCAGTCGCTTTATCTGACGCCCAGCAGCAGCTCGTTCACCAACTGATCCAGCTTCTCGTACTGCAAACCGCGCGCGCCAAGCCCGACACGATCGAAGGTGTGCGCTTTGAGCGCGGCGGCTTTGGCGGCGGTGTACGCGCCCTTGAAGGCATCCATGCTGCCGTCGTCCGTGTGGATGTTCGCCAGCAAGCCCTGGATCTCCGCATCGGTGTTGAAACGGGCGGCTTTCTCCTTGAGGATGAGGTACGTGCGCATGCATCCGCGCGCGAAGTCCTTGACGCCCTCGTAGTCTTCCGTACGGAAAGCGTGTGCGTCGAAGTGGCGGCTGCCCGTGTAGCCCACGTCCTCCAGGAACTTGACGAGGAAGAACGCCTGCTTGAGGTTCTGCGCGCCGAAGCGCCAATCCTGATCGAAGCGTGCGTAGTTCTGATCGTTCAGGTCGATGTGGAAGAGCTTGCCCGCCTCCCACGCCTGGGCGACCGCGTGCATGAAGTTGAGTCCCGCCATGTGCTCGTGCGCCACTTCGGGATTCAAGCCGACCATCTCCGGGTATTGCAGCGTATTGATGAAGCCCAGGTATGCGCCGGAGGTGGGGAAGAAGATGTCGCCACGCGGCTCGTTGGGCTTGGCTTCCAGCGCGAATTTGAGGTTGTAGCCTTGATCCTTGACGTACTCGCACAGGAAGTTGAGCGCGTCGCGGAAACGGCGGATGCTGGTTACGGGGTCCTTGGAGGCGTCAACCTCGATGCCCTCGCGCCCGCCCCAAAAGACGTAGACTTCCGCACCCAGCTCGACGCCCAGGTCGATGGCGTGCATTGTCTTGTGGAGCGCGTAAGCGCGCACGCGCGCGTCGTTCGACGTGAACGCGCCGTCCTTGAAGACAGGGTCGCTGAACAGATTGGTCGTCGCCATGGGCACTTTGAGGCCGGTATCGGCCAGCGCCTTCTTGAACGCCTTGAGGATGCTCGCGCGCTCGGCGGGCGTCGCATCGATGGGGATCAGGTCGTTGTCGTGGAAGTTGACGCCATAGGCGCCCACTTCACCGAGCAGGTAGACCAGGTCGGCGGGCGACAGCTTGGGCCGCACGGCTTCGCCGAACGCATCTGCGCCGGGATTCCCCACCGTCCACAGGCCAAAAGTAAATTTATGTTCCGGTTTGGGTTGATATTGGTCTGACATCGTTTGTTCTCCTTAATATAGAATTTTGAGTTGCGAATTCCTGACTACCAGTTACCCATTACCAATCACTTGCTCTTCTGAAGGTCGAGCGCATCGTAGAAGCCTTTGATTTGGTTGGTTTTGATGCGCGCGACCTGTTTTGCCATGTCGAGCGATTCGTCGATGTAGCGCCGCAGGTCGCTCTGCTGGCTTTTGGTGTCGCTGCGGTCGCGGTTGCGCCATGTCACCGTCACTTCTTTGATGCGATAGCCGCACTTTTCCCACAGATACAGCAGCTCCACGTCGTAAGCTGTGACTTTCCATCCCGTGGGGCGTTCGGCCTGCTTGAAGAATTGCAGGTGCGGGAACGCCCGCAGCGCCGCCTCGCGTGTGCACAGCTT
This sequence comes from Chloroflexota bacterium, assembly GCA_019873725.1. Lineage (GTDB taxonomy): Bacteria > Chloroflexota > Anaerolineae > B4-G1 > SLSP01 > DSWT01. Next base: position 2,179 of record JAIOAS010000274.1, read on the forward strand.
GAAGCCGCACTGCGTGTCACCGATGTTGCGCAGCAGGAAAAGCTGGCGCACGGTGCGAAAGACCACGCTGCCCAGCTTCCTGATGATCGAAAATCCTTCGCGGGTGAAACCCCGTGAGCCGATGACCACCTCGTAGCCCTGCGCGGCCCAGGGCAGCAGGTTGCCCAACTCGAAAATTGGCGTGGATTGGTCCATATCGGTGAACAGCACCACCTCACCGCGCGCATGCTGGATGCCGGCCCACACCGCCGCCGGTTTCCCGCCGTGCGGGATATCCACCAGCGAGAAGCGTGGCTTGTCGGCGATGAACTGTTCGATCAAAGCGCGGCTGTTGTCCGTTGCTTCGTCGTTGACGATGACCACTTCCCAGGCATAATCTTGTTGGACGAGGTACTCATTCACCTCATCCAGAACCCCCGCCTCGAGATTCTTCGCCTCGTTGTAGCAGGGGATGATGATTGAAATATATGGCTGCGCTTCTTCGTTTAGCATCAAAGCTCCTTACAGAATATAAACCACGGAGACACGAAGATCACAGAGAACTATTGGAAAATCTCTGTGCTCTCTGTGTCTCTGTGGTGTATTTATCTCCTAATCCTGTGGCAGATCGAACGGTGCGACTTCGTCGAACGACAGCGGCTCGTCGTGTGATGGCATCGGCGGGTAGTCCGGCATTTCCAGCCCCTGGACAAGGTCGCTGATGTAAATGAGTTTATTGGTCGCCATCGAGTGGTTTGCCGCGATACCGGTGAGGATCGAGTAGGCCCCCGCGCGGTGATCGGCGGCGTGCATATATTTATCAGCCGGTGGATTGGCGCCGAAGATGTCGTCCAGCATACGCTCGTCGCCGCCGCCGTGCCCGCCCGCGCCCGTCCACACCTCGACGGCATACGAAGGGCCGAAGTGTGGCATGATGTGCGTGTAGGTTCCGTGTTCTACAGTTTGCCCTGGCACCGTACCATCGGCGTTAATGTAGGAGGACTCCACCGTCTTGTGTTCCAGCCGGCCCCGCGTTCCGTTAAACGTTATGGTCAAGCCCTCCCACGGGCAAAAGGTGTTAAGCGAGTAGCTCATCTTCACACCGTTCTGATAGTTCACCACCAACTGCATCGAGTCCTCGATGTCGATCGCTTCGCTGAACACGCACCGATCGCGGAAGTAGCCGTCGTACTGCTCATTGTCGAGATACAGCGCGCGCAGGCTTGGATACTTGCGCAAATCCAGCCGGAAGCGGCACCGCTCCTCCGGGCAATCCAGGCAGCGCTCGGTGCGTTGCGTCAGGCCATAACGCTGTGCCGTCTCCGGCGTATAGAAACGCCGCTGTCCTTGCGCGAACACCGATTCGGGCACGGTCGAGAGCAGCCAGTTGATCAGGTCGAAGTGGTGGGTGGCTTTGTGGACCATCAACCCGCTGGAGTTCTCCTTGTTACGATGCCAGCGGCGGAAGTAGTCCGCGCCGTGGCGGATGTCGAGCATCCAGTGGAAGTCCACCGAAATCACGTCACCGATCACGCCGGACATCAACAGGGCCTTCACCTGCGTGCGTGGCGGCGAATAGCGATAGTTGAACGTCACCGTGCACTTTTTCCCCGTCCGTTTCTGTGTGTCGATGATGCGCTGGCACTTTACCTCGTCGGTGGTCATCGGCTTTTCGGTGATCACGTCACAGCCCAGTTCCATCGCGCGACAAATGTATTCGTCGTGATAACAATCCTTTGTGGTGACGATTACCACATCGGGGTGACATTCGGCGATCATCTGATCGAATTGCGCGGCGTGGTAGCCCTTCACGTCGTAGCCCCACTCGCGGGCGCACTCCCGCGCATGGTTTACGCGTCCCTCGTTGATGTCGCACACGGCGAGCAGTTCTGAAGTCTCGGCGTACGTCGCAATCACTGCCCGTGTGTACATCGCCGAGCGTCCGCCCAGCCCTACCTGTACATAGCGTTTTCTACCCATTGTAACACTCCTGAGCCATTGGAATCAACCTCTATCCACACTGTCCCTAATCATCGCATGAAATTGAAGCTAGTCAATTCAATTGAGCTATTCCAGATTTTTTGAATTTACGCGATAGGACAATTGTATCTACAACCCAGAGGCGCGCAAACCGGTGGTGGCGGCACAATGTCCCAGGCCGCTACATCGCTTAACGCTGTTGGAACGTAATAATCGGGAGAATATTCAGGGCTAACTTTCGACGAGGATCGAATGGCAGAGGTAATGCGGCTTGTAGTCGCACGCAGGCGAGAGGCTCAAAAGCTACATGAAAGCAAAGCCGCTGACGATCTTGGCGGCCTGATCAATGCTAAAGTAAGCATTCTCGCGCCGGATCACAACCGGTCGGTTTCAGGCCACGTCAAAGCGCTCGATTGAACGAGGTTTTCACTAGCCGAACCGTCCGGTGATGTAATCTTCGGTGATCTTCTTTTCGGGATTGGTGAACAGCTTTTTGGTCGCGCCGTACTCGATCAAAATCCCTGCGCGGTCGCGTTCATCGAGCGAGAAGAACGCGGTGTAGTCCGAGACGCGCGCGGCTTGTTGCATATTGTGCGTCACCACAATGATGGTGTAGTCTTTCGCCAGTTCTTGCATCAGCTCCTCGATGCGCAGGGTGGCGATGGGGTCCAAAGCCGACGCCGGCTCGTCCATGAGGATGATGTCTGGCTTGACGGCGATGGCGCGGGCGATACACAACCGCTGCTGCTGCCCGCCGGACAGCGACAAGCCGCTCTGCGTGAGCTTGTCCTTTACCTCGTCCCACAGCGCCGCCTGCCGCAGCGCCTCGAACACCAGTTCGTCCATGTTGCCTTTGTAGCCGTTGATGCGCGCCCCCCAGGCCACGTTCTCGTAGATACTCTTGGGGAAGGGATTCGGTTTCTGGAAGACCATACCGATGCGCCGGCGCACCTCTACCGGATCGATATCGGGGTCGTAGATGTTGACGGCGTTGTAGAGAATTTCCCCCTCGGTGCGCGCTGTGGGCACCAGCTCGTTCATCCGGTTGAACGCCCGCAGCATCGTGCTCTTGCCGCAGCCCGACGGCCCGATCAACGCGGTGATCTTTTGCCGTGGGATATTCAGGTTGACATCCTTGACGGCGAGAAAATTCCCGTAGTACACGCGCAGGTTGCGCGCTTCGATGGCGTATTTTCCATTGCCAGGGACAGATGAATCTGTTGAAGATGGTTGTGTTCGCATAGCCATTAATCTAACCTCCGGCTGAAACGATTGCGCAGGAGCACAGCACTGGCGTTGAGTGAGAGCAGCAACAGCACGAGGACGATGATGGCTGCCGCCGCGATGTTGCGAAAGACATCCTGCGGGCGGGACGTCCATTGATAAATCTGAATGGGCAGCGTGGTGAACTTGGAAAACGGCCCGTTGGGATCAATGTTGATGAAGGTCGATGCCCCGATCACCACCAGCGGCGCCGTCTCGCCCATGGCGCGGGAGATGGCGAGGATCGTGCCGGTGAGAATGCCGGGCATAGCGTTGGGCAATACGTGATGCCACACCGTCTGCCATTTGGTCGCCCCGATGCCAAAGCTCGCCTGCCGCAGTGAGGAAGGCACGGCGCGGATAGCCTCCTGCGCGTTGATGATGATCACCGGTAGAATCAGCAGCCCAAGGGTCAGACCGGCAGAGAGGATCGTGCGCCCGTTCGCCGTCGTGGGGTCGGTCACATAGCCCAGCAGCGCGCCGCTGGTCAGCGGTTCGAGCGCGCGCACGAAAATCGCCAGGCCCAACATCCCGTAGATAATGGATGGCACGCCGGCCAGGTTATTGATGTTGGTGCGAATAATGCGGTTGACCACACTGTCACCCGCGTATTCCTCCAGGTAAATCGCGCCGCCCACACCGATGGGGAAGGCGAACAGGATGGCAATCCCCACCGTCCACAGCGACCCTAGAATCGCCGTGCGCACACCCGCGCTTTCGGCTTTGGCCGATTGCGGGTTG
>JAIOAS010000275.1 GCA_019873725.1 Chloroflexota bacterium
GGTCCCATCCCGAACCCGGCAGTTAAGCTCGCCAGCGCCGATGGTACTGCCCTGGTAGCGGGGTGGGAGAGTAGGTCATTGCCAAGGAACTGTTTGTCGTTTCTAAAGCGCCTGTTGTTTCATCGACTTTATCCACAGCCCTGGGGTATCCCAGGGCTTTTTTATTTGTCTGAGCCGGTGCTATGGGGGGACTCAATATTAAAATCACTATTGACATTTATTTAATTGGATATTAAAATATGAGTAAGCATCAGCTTAAAAATGAATTTTTTTAAAACGAAATTTTAATGAGGTGATAAATGTATCCGGTCCCTGTCCGATGTCCGGTTTGTGGCGACGAGCTTTATGTGGAGCGTTTGTCTTGTACGCAGTGTGGTACGGCGCTTGAAGGCACTTTTGTCGTGCATCATCTAGCCCAATTAACGCCGGAACAATGGAACTTCGTCGAGTTGTTTGTGCGCTGTGAAGGCAAATTTAACCGCGTTCAGGAGGAATTAGGACTCTCGTATCCTACTGTGCGCAATCGTCTGCATGAAGTGATCCGGGCGATGGGGTATGAGGTTGGCGAACCCGATGATGATGAGGATATGCAGTCGATGTTGGATGACCTGGCGGAAGGGAAAATTACGGTCGATGAGGTGTTGCGGCACCTGAAGCGATAGCGTCAACTTCGTAGATTGAACAGAGGGTCCTTTACAGGGGTGTTATATGGCGAAACGTGATCTGGATGAGAAAATTAGCGAGAAATTGGAGCAAAAGATGGAACAACTGCGCCGCAAGTTGGAGGAGTTACCTGCTGATGAAGACATCCGGCAGCAACTAAAGGGAGTTTCGGATGAGTTGGCAAAGGTGGAGGCTGAATTGCAAGCACTCTCCACTTCGGCAGAGCGGGAATTGCCGGGTGTACGTGCGCGTTTGGAGGCGCAGCGTGAACGTTTGTTAGCGCAGGCCGAGCGTCTGGAACTCCGCAGAGAGCTTGCGGCGGAGAAACGAGAGCGTTTGCAGGAGGCCATCGAGGAACTCAGGGGATCGTTTGCACGGTACACCTTCACGCCCCCTGCGCCGGTTTCGCCCCCAACACCTGTTCCCCCGCAGGATTTGCGAAAGATGCAGGAAGAGCGGCGCAAGATATTAAACCTGGTTCAAGAAGGCAAAATCACCGCCGATGAGGCCGCACGTTTGTTGGATGCTTTACGGGATCAAATGGAGAATGCTCAACAACGCAGGCGCAAGCCGCGTTGGGTGCGTATTCGGGTGACGGATTTGGAGGGCAAGCGCGTGCGGGTCAATTTGACGCTTCCGGTGGGGCTGGTACGGGCAGGTCTGCGCGCCGGAGGCAGCATCGCCGGGATGGAAGGGCTGAATACCGGCGAATTGGAGGAAATGCTGAATCGCGGCGAAGTTGGACATATCCTTGATATGCAGGACACTGTAGGCGGCGAGCGCGTGGAGATTTTTATCGAATGAGATGAATAATGGCGCAGTGATCTCCTGTATTTTGATGAGAAGCCACTGCGCCATATACTGCCGGTCTGGTGATGGCTTGCTCGTTTCTAACCGAAGTTTTCCAGCAATTCCAGTACCAGATGTAGCTGCGGTGTTGCATCCACATAGGAGTACATTCCGCCGGTATAATGCCCCTGTTGGACAAGCTGCGCGCCTTTGCTTTCCAGATACGCTACCACCTTGTCGCTGTCTTTGACAAAGAAGGCGATGTGGTGAATGCCTTCGCCCTTCTCGTCGAGCACTTCCTGCCACGTGGACGGTTTGCCGTCCGGCTCGATTAGCTCTAGCTGCACCTGCCCCATATCGAAAAACGCAAGCTTCGCGCGCGCTTCGGTGGGCTGTCCACGGTAGACGGTCTTCGCTTTGTCGTAACCGTCCGTGACGATGATGTTAGGCTTAGGCAGGCCGAGCACATCACAGTAGGCCGCCGCCGACTTCTCGATGTCCTTGACCACCAGGCCAATCTGGCAGACAATGTTTGTTCCAATTCCGGTTTGTTCGCTCATTATTTTTCTCCTTGTCAGAATTAACCTCGAATCTAAAAATAGGTTCTGTTGCGGGATTTATACGGTGGGCCAGTCGCGTAGATGGCGAATGTCGAACTCGGTTCCGGCAAATACGTGGAGCAGCGCTTCGTCGGCAGTGACGAGTGGAACGGCGAAGCGCGCGGCCAATGTTACATAAACTGCATCATAAACGGAACATTGATGTTGGTTTGCCAGGGTGAGCGCGTCCTCAGCCAGAGATTGCATCGCTACGGGACGCAGGCGCAAAGTCACGAGATCGGCGATGTGTTGTTGCGCGACCGCTGCCGGGTAAGCAAAGCGGCGCACGTGTTTCCACAGGATGTTGGCGCACTCGCTGAAAAAGAGGTCCGGGACGTAGAAATGAGCCGGCGGCTGATCGCTGAGGTGTGTGAACAGCGCGTCGGCGCGGTCGGCCAACGGCTCATTTAGAAAGAGCTTGATGCCCACGCTGGCGTCAACGACGCAATCGAAAGCGTTGTGTAATGGCGTCACCGCTCGCGGTCCTCGCGCAACAGCAACGCGCTGTCGGGCGCGTCGGGTGAGACGGCATAACGTGCGCGGCGCTCGCGGATGGCTTGCAAGATAACGGCGGGGTCGCGCTCGGCTTCTTCGATGGCGCTTTCCAGTAACGCGATCACTTCGGCGCTGAGGGAGCGGCGTTGGGTTTCCGCGCGCGTTTTGAGGCGCTCATAGAGTCGTTCAGGCACATTACGCACGTGTAGAATTGTCATCGTTGGCCTCCTTGATCTCTCTATTATACCACTGTGGTTGCATAATGCAACCACAGTGGTGTCTATGTCGGCCAGGCCGCCCGGTATCTGGCGATGATCTCGTCCAGCAGCCGGTTGTGTGCTTCATCCATTACCTGCCGCGCCGGGTCGGCCTCGAACCAGCCGATGATTTCCTCTGCGCCACGGCTGAAGGGGATGGTCGCCTTGAAATCCGGGACAAGCCGTTTAATTTTGGTGTTGTCGAAGATAACGCTGTGCGTCTTGTCGCCCAGTAACCCCGCGCCCCAGTCTGGATCGAAGGCGTTAATGAGTTCCGATGGGACGTGGACAAGCTGTGGTGCAGCCACACCCGCTGCATGCGCAAGGATGCGGTAGATTTGATCCCACGTGAGCACTTCGTCGGAGGTGATATGGTACGCCTCACCGATGGCCTGCGCATTGCCGAGCAGCCCTACGAACCCCGTGGCGAAGTCGCGGTGATGCGTCAGCACCCAAAGCGACGTTCCGTCTCCGTGGACGACGACCGGCAACCCTTTGCGCATCCGCTCGATGACCGTCCAGCGGCCCCGGACCGGCAGGCGCGTGCGGTCGTAGGTATGCGCCGGGCGCACAATCGTTATAGGGAAACCTTCGTCGCGGTAGGCGCGCAGCAGGCGCTCCTCGCAGGCGATTTTGTCCCGCGAGTATTGCCAGAAGGGGTTGTGCAGCGGCGTGGATTCGGTGATCGGCAAACTTTGCACCGGCTTGTGGTAGGCCGAGGCGGTGCTGATGAAGACGTACTGCTTTGTGCGCCCACCAAACAGCGCGATGTCCGTCTCCACGTGAGCGGGCGTGTAAGCGACCCAATCTACCACGACGTCGAACGTCATCTCGCCAATCGCAGCCTGCACCGATGCCGGATTGCGGATGTCACCGGTCAGCACGGTCGTGCCGGGCGGGATGGGGCGCTCGCTCGTCAGGCCGCGATTGAGCAGGTACAAGTCTATGCCGCGCTCCACCGCCAATTGCGAACATGCAGAGCTGATCGTACCGGTGCCGCCGATAAAGAGGACTTTCATTGGCGTAGTCCTTCCGCTAACTTCAGGTATTGGCGAACCCAGTCTCGCACAATGCGTGCTGCCGTGACGGCCATATTAACTTCTTTTTCACCAGGTATGTTTTCGTATTCTTGGGGATAACGTACCTGAACGGCATATTCATCGAGTAGCAATAATGAAGAGGTCAATTCTTTCGCAGAACCGGCGATTTGCATAACCTGTTTTAGGAGTTCTAGCAGGTCATGGATTTTGAAGAATGGGACTTCATGCCAGGCCAAAAACCCTTTTAGATATTTCTCCGCGGCTTGTTGGCAGTGAAAGCAGACCGTGTCAGCCGGATAGTAAGTTGCTTTCAGATTATTTTCGACGTTAAGGAGATCATTTTCGGCTTTTTGGAACCACCGTAGTGCCAACTCTTGAGATGGGCTAAGTTCGTTCATATAATACTTTCCCTTCCCGCAGGACTGAAGCTACGAGAGAGGCCGGCGCCTTTTTCCAGTAATCAACTTCATCTGGCGAGTAGACCACAATATCCATAGGACAGGGATAAGGTTGGAAAAGTTCTTTGATTCGAGTCGCTCGGCCATGGGGCGGTAGCGGGGGATCCATTTCGATAAACAAATCGAGATCGCTGTGCGGTTCTGCTGCATCGCGCGCATACGACCCAAATAGAATGATACGTCGTGGTGAAAAATTTTGGGTGATTACCTTGACGATATGATTAATGGTTTGTGATTCAATCATCGTTATTCTCCATAAGTGCAGACATTTCCTGTTTTTATGAAGCTTCGCCCCCTATATCTCAATCATACCACAAAATTCTTAACGTTGTCTGGAATTATGTCGCTACTTCTGCTAACCTGTCGTAAATTGGAACCAACGCCGTGTAGGTCGCCTGGAAGAGCGGGTACAACTCCGCGTAAATCGCTTGCGCTTGCGGATTCGGCTCGACGACTTCCGCAATAGGATTCATCGCCGTCGCCATCTCGAAGCCTGGGTACAGCCCCACACCGACGCCGCCCGCCAGCGCCGCGCCCATGGACGTGGCTTCATCCAGGAGCGCCAGCCGGTGGATGGGCAGGCCGTACACGTCGGCCATGATCTGGTTCCACAGCCGGCTTTTCGCGCCGCCGCCGATGAGCCGCATCGCATCGACGCGCGCGCCCTGCGACCGAAAGGCATCCAGCGTCATGCACAGATTCATCGTCACGCCTTCGAGCACGGCGCGCAGCAGATCGGCGTGGGTGTGGCGGATGGTGAGGCCGACGAAGGCCCCGCGCGCTTGGGGATTCCAGTACGGGCTGCGCTCGCCTAGCAGATAGGGCAGGAAGAGCAGGCCGTTTGCACCGGGCGGCGATTCGGCGGCGCGCTCGTTCATCAGTTCGTAGGGGCTGATCTGAGCCGATTGGGCCGCCATCACTTCCCCTGCGCTGATTTGATCCCGCGCCCACTGGTACGACGCCCCCGCTGACTGTGTGGTGCCTGTGGGCATGAACATTCCCGGCACGAGGTGACAGTAGCAGAAAGTGCGATACGCCGGGTCGAGCAACGGTTTGGGCGTCGCCAAGGCGATCCACGCCGATGAGCCGACGTAGTTGTAGGCCGATCCCTCGGCAACGACGCCTGCCCCCGTCGAGGCGCACACGCCATCCCCGCCGCCGATGACGACAGGCGTGCCCGCCGCCACACCGACTTCGTCAGCGATGGATGGCAATACTTCGCCGACCACATCGATGGAGCGGTGGACATCGGGCAATTGTGCGGGATCGATTTCAGCGGCTTCAAGGATGCGCGGCGACCACGCGCCGGTTGCCAGGTCGTACAAATCCATGCCGGAGGCATCCGACATATCGGTGACGAAGTTGCCGGTCAGCCGGGCAACGACGGCGTCTTTGGCATGGACGAATTTGTAGGTGCGGCGGTAGACGTCCGGTTGGTGGTCGCGGAGCCACAGTATCTTGAGCAGCGAGTAACTTTCGCTGAGGCGATGCCCGGTGATCGTGTACATCTCGTCAAACGCGATGCGCTCCAGCAGCCAGTTGACCTGCTCCGTGCTGCGCTGGTCGGCCCAGATGATGGCGGCGCGCAGCGGGCGCGCATTTCTGTCCAGGGGAACAGCCGCCATCATCTGCCCGCTGAACGTGATGCAGGCGATGTCATCTTGTCGCACGCCAGTCTGTTTGAGCAGTTGGTGGGTCGAGACGCACACCGCTTTCCACCAGTCTTCCGGGTTCTGCTCGGCCCAACGGGGATGCGCGTACTCGGTGGTGTAGCCGTAGAAGGCGCTGCCGACGAGACAGCCCTCTGCGTCGTAGAG